>JAPYSK010000069.1 GCA_029936515.1 Candidatus Thioglobus sp. | reverse complement strand
GAAATTTTGCCTTACCTTGATTCTCTTCATGATGAACTAGATATTCCACTCATCTATGTCACACACTCACCCGATGAGGCATCACGATTAGCGGACCATCTAGTTCTACTCGAAGAAGGACGTGTTGTTGGAAGTGGTGCCATTAATAAGATGTTGACTAGGTTTGATCTCCCCATCTCTCATGGTGCTAATGCAACCTCATTGATTGAAGCTAAAGTTGTCGGCTATGATGACCAGTTTAATCTAATGTACCTCAGTTTTTCTGGTGGTCAGTTCACTGTAACGGATAGGGAGTTGCCATTGGAAAGTAAAGTCCGTCTAAGGATTTCAGCACGTGACGTGAGCTTAACACAAGAGCAACAAATTGACACTAGCATTCTAAATATTTTCTCAGCAATAGTTGATGAGATAGTTCCAGAAGGCCGATCACAAGTGATGGTTCGACTAAAAATAAAAGACGTTACTATGTTGTCTTGTATAACACGTAAGTCAGCTGAACTGCTTGAGCTTAATCCTGGAAAAAAGGTATACGCACAAATAAAAAGCGTTGCATTGTTATCATAGGCAAGATGACTAAAGTAATTAAGCGTTACACACTCTTGATAATCGGTATGCTGGCATTATTTGGAGTCAGTGTTCAGTTCATTATTTCTATTAATAGGGCAATCGCTGAAGACAATTCTGTTAGTCAAGTTGTGATTAATATGTTGGGTTATTTCACCATTCTTACCAATACTTTTGCTGCTGCTGTTCTTACTATTTTAGGTTTATTGCCTAATTCTAGAATAGGAAAAGTTTTTGCTACACCCGAGGTTTTTGGTTGTGTTGTATCATCCATGCTTTGGGTTGGTATTGGGTTTCATCTTCTTTTAAGTGATTATTGGTTGCCAGATGGTATGGAGGCAGTGTCGAATTATTTGAACCATTATATTGTGCCAAGTGCGTTACTTATAGTCTGGCTAGTATTTCCACCAGAAGCCCAAATTCCTAAACGGACACCGTTACTTTGGGAAGTTTACCCGGTGATTTATGGAGCCTATATCATTATAAGGGGTGAGATAATTGACAAGTATCCTTACCCTTTTTTCGATATCAATGTCATAGGCTATCCTAAGGCACTTTGGAATGGTTTGCTGATATTACTTGTGATTTTGGGTATTGGCTATTTTGTTAGGGCAGTAGTCAACCTATCTTCAAGATTGCAGAGGTAACTTGTCTAGATGATTTTTTCAGCTAACCTTAATCTTTCAATTGGGCGTTCGTCAATAAAGACATGAATAATTGCAGTAATTGCTGCAATTATTGCGGCCCACCACCATACTTGATTGTATGAGCCCGTCGTGTCAAATAGGTATCCTCCAAGCCATACACCTGTAAATGAGCCAATTTGGTGATTCAAAAAAACAATGCCGTAAAGGGTTCCCATAAATCTTAATCCAAACATCTGTGCAACTAGACCTGAAGTAGGCGGAACTGTTGCAAGCCATAGTAAACCTGTTGCAAAAGAAAAGGCATAAATTGTAAAAGTTGAGATTGGAATGATAAGAAACAACACAATAACGATTGACCTAGCCCCATAGATATAGGCAAGTATCCATTTTTTTGAATAAAGTCCTGATAGGTGTCCTGATACTAGTGATCCTATGATGTTGCAAAAACCAATTATTGATAAACTTACAGCAGCAACTGAACTGTCAAAACCTTTATCTGACAAATAAGCAGGCATATGAACAGTAATAAAGGCTAGCTGAAAGCCGCAAACAAAAAAACCTGCAATAAGGAGCCAATAATGAATATGACCTGATGCTTCATTAAGAGCCTCCCGAAGATTCTGGGATGGCTCATTATCTATGTTTATATTCTTTTTCTCGTCTCCTTTAAAAACAGGAGTGAAAAGAATCATTGAAAGAGCTCCTATCGCCATGATGATAAGTGCTGTTTGCCATCCATAGGTAACGAGAAATTCTCGTGCAACAGGTATGAATATGAATTGTCCTGCAGATCCTGCAGCAGTTCCAACACCTAGCGCAAATGCTCTTTTTTCAGGTCTAACCATTCTAGCCATAGCGGGAAGAATGACCCCCAGTCCTGTACCTGCAATCCCCATTCCAATTAATATTCCAGCACCTATATGAAGACCAAGAAATCCATCTGCAGTAGCAGTAACATAGAGTCCTAGAGAGTAGAGAATTGTTCCAACTATTATGACTCTCGCTGTACCAAACTTGTCAGCAAAAGCTCCAGCTAATGGTTGAGATAAGCCCCAAAATAGATTTTGTAGGGCTAAAGAGAATGCGAAAATTTCACGGCCATAACCGAAGGTTTCAGAAACAGGCTTCAAAAATAGACCTAATGAGGATCTAAAGCCAAAATTAATAGCCAAAAGTACACAAGCTAGAATGATTGCAAAGCTTAATATTTTTTTATGCTGTGTCATATTTTTTAAGTATTAATAATTCGACAGTATAACTATAATTATTTGACGAGCCCATATATTACTATTAATATAAAATCTAGCTATTTATGTTATAAGTTTTTCATCTTTTAGCTTGTGTAATTTTTATTTAATTGTTATATCTTGATTAGGAGTGAATTAATGCGCGTACTTGTTTTTCAGCATGAGGATTGCGAACATCCTGGCTCACTTAGGCAATTTTTAGCTGAAGATGGAATCGAGTGGGATGCGGTTCGATTAAATCGAGGTGAAACAATTCCTAGTTTTGATAATTATGATGCTCTTTGGGTTATGGGCGGGCCTATGGATGTTTGGGATATTGAAGAGTGCCCTTGGCTTGTTGGTGAAAAAGCCGCAATTAGGGAGTGGGTAAGTGTCTTGGGTAAGCCATATTTAGGCCTATGTCTGGGTCATCAGTTGCTAGCAGATGCACTTGGAGGTACCTGTGGACCTCAAAAAGTGCCAGAGATTGGAGTACTTGAGATTGAACTTACTGCGGAGGGAAGGCGAGATCCTTTATTTCAAGGTACAGCCGATAAACAAAAATGTCTCCAATGGCATTCAGTGAGAGTTGCTCAAGCTCCAGAAGGTGCCATTATTCTAGCTAAATCAGAGGTTTGTTCCGTTCAAGCAATGCGTATTGGTTCTAATGCATGGTCTATGCAATATCATGTGGAGATTGAACCCGATACTGTAGACAACTGGGGAGCTGTACCAGCTTATGCAGAAGCATTAAGTTCGACACTCGGTAATGAGGCCTTATTGGATTTGAAGTCAGATAGTGATGCTAATATGGCTCAATGTTTGAGTTGTGCAAGGCAAATTTATAGAAACTTTATGTCTACTATAGGTTAATTTATTTCATCTTTTATGTGTGATTTATTTCATGTTTATTGATTAGTAAATTTTTACTTAATTACAACAACTTATGGGAAGAATTATCTAACTTTGAATAGAACCAAGAATAATAGTTTAAAATTTAAATTTAATGATTGACACTGAAAATAATTAAGGGTATCTTACCGGTTTTTTGAGTAATTCATATTACTTTAACCTCAGGGGGAAAAATGAGTGAAGAAGACGATTTTGACCTAAATGAACTAGATGATAAAGAACTAGTCGAACAAATTCAAGATGACCTTTATGATGGCCTTGACGAAGAGGTTACTGAAGGCACAGAAATACTGCTTTCTCGTGGCTGGGATGCGAATGATGTCTTGGGCGAAGCTTTAGTAGGTGGTATGAAAATTGTTGGTGTTGATTTTAGGGATGGCATCTTATTTGTTCCCGAGGTACTCAAGTGTGCTGGAGCAATGAAGGGTGGCATGAAAATACTACGTCCTATTCTTGCTGAATCCGCAGTAGATACTTCTTTAGGTAAGTTTGTAATTGGTACTGTTAAGGGCGACATCCATGATATTGGCAAAAACTTAGTTGCCATGATGTGTGAAGGCTCTGGCTTTGAAATAATTAATTTAGGAATTAATAACCCTGTAGAAAACTACTTAGAAGCTATCGATGAGCATGGGCCAGTAATTGTAGGTATGTCTGCTCTTCTGACAACTACGATGCCTTATATGGGCGTTGTTGTAGAAGAGATGGAAAAAAGAGGTTTGCGCAAAGATGTACATATTATGTGTGGTGGTGCACCATTGAACCAAGAATTTGCAGACTCAATTGGCGTTCCTGCCTATGGTCGTGATGCTGCAAGAAGCTCTGAAATGGCCGAAGAGCACGTTCTTGGCTTGCGTAAAAATCGTGGTCATCGATAAGACAAATACTGATAAAACTAAAAAAAGACTAGTTTTAGGCTGCGGCGCATTAGTATATGACCTTCTTAGATTAATAAAGCAAAACCCTTCACTTTCAAAAAAAGTTCACTTGCAATGTTTGCCTGCTAGTTGGCATAACAGCCCTCAATTAATTGCACCAGGTGTTGAAGATTACTTGTCTGAGAATGCTCACCTTTATGAAGAAGTTTACATCGCATATGCAGACTGTGGAACTGG
>JAPYSK010000019.1:13987-27751 GCA_029936515.1 Candidatus Thioglobus sp. | reverse complement strand
AATCTAGTATAGAAGACATTGTCGTATAATCCCTGTTAATTTTTATAACAGTAATTCAAGGAAATATTATGAGTAGTAAAAAAAATGTTACATTTATTGGTCTGGGAACTATGGGTTATCCAATGGCAGGCCATTTGTCAAAGTCTAATCTTTTTAATGTCTGTGTTTTTAACCGTTCTTCAGAAAAAGCCACCAAATGGGGAAGTGAGCATGAGGGTAATGTTGCAAGCTCTCTAGAGGAAGCTGTAATAAATGCTGATGTAGTTATTACTTGCACTGGTCGAGATGAAGATATGATGGAGATTGTTTTTTCTGATGGTGGTATGTTGCCTCATCTTAAAGGGGGGTCAATTTTTATTGATCACACTACCACATCTTTTAAATTAGCAAAGCATTTAAATGAATCTTTCAAATCTAAAGATATTGCATTTATTGACGCCCCTGTTAGTGGTGGAGAAGCCGGTGCTGTTAATGGTGTATTAAGTGTTATGGCAGGTGGTGACTCAGATATTCTTGAGTCATGTGATTCAATAATCAAGACTTATTCAAAGAGTGTAACCTTTATGGGAAATTCTGGATCTGGGCAATTGGCAAAGATGGTTAATCAAATTTGTATTGCTGGTTTATTGCAAGGGTTATCAGAAGGACTCCTTTTTGCTGAGTCAGAGAATCTTAATATGGATAGCTTACTATCAGCTATATCTGGGGGTGCCGCTCAATCTTGGCAAATGGTCAATAGAGGCCAAACTATGCACCAAAGAGAGTTTGATTTTGGCTTTGCAATTAAGTGGATGGTAAAGGATTTAGGTTATTGTATAGATCAGGCAGAAGGCAATAAAACGAATTTATCATTTACTCAGGAAGTTTATGATCGATATGTTAATTTGATTGATAAGGGCTATACTTATAGTGATACTTCAGCTCTAATGATGTTTGAAGAATTAAATAACTAGATTCAAGTTTTAATGTATATGGAGCCTACCATTGATTAATGTTTCGCTTAGTGAAGGTTTGCTAGAGGATTTCAATGAAAATGGATTTCTAGTTTTAGATAAATTTATTGATTTGCAATATCTAGAAGAATTAAAAGAAAGAATTGAACCTCTTTTTAGGGGTGAGTTTGAAACTGGTATTGAGCCAGATGAATGGAACTGGAAGTATGGTAAAGATTCAAATGATGTAACTCGTCAAATTTGTAATGCATGGAAATCAGATAACCTTATTAAACAAATAGTTTGTAATTCCACTATTGGTGAATGTGTTTCAAAACTGATGGGTTGGAAAGGTGCAAGATTATTGCAGGATAATGTTTTGTGGAAACCACCCCAAGGAAAATCACTTATATTTCATCAGGATGCATCATATGATGACTGGATAATTCCTCAAACAATGGTTACATGTTGGATGCCATTAGACGATACTAAAATAGAAAATGGTACTTTAGAATTTGTAACTGGTTCGCATAAATGGGATTTAAACCCTCCCTCAGGAACTTTCAATGCACCAGATGACTATAAAAAAGAATTAAAAATTTATGCAAAAAATAATAATAAAACTTTAGATATAGTTGGAGTAAATGTTCCTGCAGGAGGAGTTTCATTTCATCATGGTTTAACTTGGCATGGATCTGGTCCAAACAAGTCACAAAATCATCGAAGAGCTCTTGTAGCACATTGTGTTCCAGATGATGCTAAATTTCATCCTAGCAATTGTGGGGGTACAGGAAGGATATACCGGAAGTATAAAATGAATGATACTGATGAATTGAATGAAAGTTTTTTCCCAATCTTATGGCAGGATAAATAATTACTTAATTTTTTCTTTGTTAATATAAAAAGCACCAAACCAATGGCATAATATTGGTATGCGAAAAAAGCCAAAACTAACCAATATACATACTGTTGCCCAGAGCCGTATTTTCAATCTCGAGTCTATGGATGTTGAATTTTCAAATGGCGCTACTAGAATTTATGAGAGGCTTGTTTCAAGAGGCAATGGGGCGGTCCTAGTAGTTCCAATGTTAGATGATGAAACTGTTTTAATGATATATGAATATTCAGGCGGCACTGAGCGCTACGAATTGGGATTAACAAAGGGAAAGATTGATAAAGGTGAAACACCAATAGATACTGCTGCAAGAGAGCTAAAAGAAGAGATTGGATATGGTTCTAATAAACTTACTTTCCTTAAAACAATTACTTTGGCACCTGGCTATCAATCAAGTGAAACGCATATTGTTCTTGCTGAGGAATTGTATGAAGAAAAGGCATATGGCGACGAACCTGAGCCGTTAGAAATTGTAGCTCATAAACTTTCTGATCTCGAAAAACTTACCTATAGTGAAGACCTTACTGAGGCTAGAAGCATACTGGCATTATATATGGTGAGAGATATTATTCGTAGTCGCTAAATATGATTGAAATTCCATCTAATTTTTGGCTTGACCAAATTAATACTCCATTCCCAGATGTGAAATTAGCATTAATCGAACCAAATGGACTTATTGCTATAGGTGGAGATTTATCTGCTGAAAGACTACTAAATGCATATTCAAATGGCATATTTCCCTGGTATGGAAAAGGTGAGCCAATACTTTGGTACTCGCCCAATCCCAGAATGGTTATAACGCCAGATAAATTTCATCTATCCAAGAGTCTAAATAAGATAATTCAGTCATCTAGATTTAGTGTTAATTTAGATAGTGCTTTTCATGAGATAATTACGCAATGTCGCTCAGTTAAAAGGCAAGGACAGTCAGGAACATGGATTGATGATGCAATGGTTAAGGCTTATTGTGACCTTCATGAAGCTGGGTATGCTCACTCATACGAAGTTTATGAGAATGATGAACTCGTGGGTGGTCTATATGGCGTTGCTTTAGGAGGGGTTTTTTTTGGTGAGTCCATGTTTTCTTTAGTGGATAATGCCTCAAAAGTCGCTTTTGCTTATTTACTTCAAAATAGTGATTATCGTTTAATAGATTGTCAGGTTGAAAATAAACATCTTCAAAGCTTAGGTGCATTCAAAATACCTCGGGATTTGTTTATACAACAACTTAAAGCCTTTGTGTAAAATAACCCCCTTATAAAGGGTATTTGAGGCAATATGAAAAATCTGTTTAAATTAATTGTAATCGTATCGTTTGCGTTCACTTTGATTGCGTGTGGAAGAATGGGTGATTTAACTCCAGTTGGAGAAATTCAGGTTGATGCTGAGGTATCAACTTCAAGTAGTTAATAGCTTTTTAGTACATTGAACTCATTCTCTTTTCAAAACAAAGTATTGCATGCTGAGTCTGTTTCAGTTACAGACTTAATGGCAGAGTATGGTTCTCCACTTTATATTTATTCTCGAAGTCAAATAGAATTTAATTGGCAGCAATTTGAAAATTCTTTTGATTCTCATCCTCATCTAATTTGCTATGCAGTAAAAGCTAATTCTAATTTAGCAGTGCTAAATATTTTGGCTAAGCTAGGGTCTGGTTTTGATGTTGTTTCTATTGGTGAACTTGAAAGAGTAATTGCAGCAGGTGGAAACTCAAATCGTTGCGTATTCTCTGGGGTTGCTAAAACAAAGGAGTCAATTCAAAAAGCACTTGAATACGATATTTATTGTTTTAATGTAGAGTCAGCTGCAGAGTTAGATCTTATTGAATCTGTTGCTGTTGACATTAAAGTTAAGGCACCTATTTCAATTCGTGTAAACCCTAATGTTGACGCCAAGACACACCCATATATTTCTACAGGATTAACTGAAAATAAGTTTGGAGTTGGAACTGATGTAGCTTTATCTTTGTATAAAAAAGCAAACTTCTCGAAGCACCTAAATGTATGTGGCTTAGACTATCATATTGGTTCACAAATTACTGATATCCTGCCTTTTATGGAAGCACTTGATAGAGCATTGGAGTTAATAGATGAGCTTAAAGCTGAAAATATTTATTTGAGTCATATTGATATTGGTGGGGGTATAGGTGTTACATATAGCAGTGAGAAAACTATAGATATTGAAAAATATATTCAATCAGTTGTTCGAAAGGTTGGCAACTTAAAAGTTATGGTAGAGCCTGGCCGTTCAATCGTGGGTAATGCAGGTATTTTTGTTACCAAGGTTGAATATTTAAAACAAAACGATTTAAAGTCATTTGCTATTATTGACGGCGCAATGAATGATTTACTTCGTCCTGCTCTTTATGGATCATACCATCAGGCTGTTAAAGTTATTGATAATGCAGAAGGCATAAATGCTTCATGGGACCTAGTTGGACCTGTTTGTGAGACTGCTGATTTTTTAGCAAAAGATAGAAATCTTGACCTTGAAGAGGGTGATTATATTGCAATAATGACTGCTGGCGCGTATGGCTTTGTTTTGAGCTCTAATTATAACTCTAGACCACGAGCTGCAGAAGTAATGGTAAGTGGAAACAGTCATGCGATAGTTCGTAAGCGAGAAACTATTGAGTCACTATTTGTAAACGAGACAATATTTAAAGATGAAATTAACCAATAATCAGAAAAAATATTTACGCTCAATGGCGCATGATCTAAAACCATTTGTGATGATTGGACAGCATGGTTTAAGCGAATCAGTTTTAGCTGAATTAGAGTCTACGTTACTTAAGCATGAGCTAATTAAAATCAAGCTTCGAGTAAGTGACAGAGAAGAAAAACAACAAATAGTTGACAAAATACTAATAATATCTAAAGCCGAGCTAGTTCAAGTTATTGGTGGTGTGTTAGTTATTTATAGGCCTTTTGATGACAATCCTGATATTATTTTGCCTAGGACATAAGGAGCCTATAGCTTTAAATTAAAACTTATTAATGCTTATATAAAATGAAAATTGCGATCAGTGCTGCAGAAATCTCTGGCGACCTTATCGCTTCATCGCTAGTAAAATCATTAAAGTCATATAAACCTGATTACGAAATAGATGGATTAGCGGGCGATAAGATGGCAGAAGTTGGCTGTAAAAGATTATGGAATGCAGGCCAGGTGAATGTAATGGGTTTTAGTGAGGTAGTAAAGAAGTTACCTTCAGTTTTACGGTTAAGAAAGTCTATTATTAGACACTATTCTTCTAATAGGCCTGACATATTTATAGGGGTTGACTCTCCTGACTTTAATTTTAAGATTGAGCGGGAGTTAAAGCAACTTGGTGTTAAAACTATTCATCTTGTTAGTCCATCTGTCTGGGCTTGGCGACCCAAACGAATCAAAAAAATTAAAGCATCAACTGACTTAATGCTCTGTCTTTTTCCATTTGAAGTTGATTTTTATAATAAACACAACCAAAAGGCTCTATTCGTCGGTCATCCATTGGCAGAAAAGTTGAAGCCACGGCAAAACTTCAAACCAAATAAACAAGTTTTGCTTATGCCAGGATCAAGGGAATCAGAAATCAAAACTTTATTGCCTGAGTTAGTCTCAACAGTTATATTAATGCGGAAGAGTGATCCCCAAATCCAATTCAGTTTGTCACTTGCTAATGATCATCTTAAAAGTTGGGTAGAGAGCAAAATTCTTGGTTTGGGCATTGAGCTGAGTGTTGGCGATGCCCATGACAAAATTAGAACATCAGACCTCGTTATTGTAGCTTCAGGAACAGCAACTCTTGAAGTAGCCTTGCTTGCAGTTCCTATGATAGTTATTTATAAACTTTCAGCAGTCAGCTATCAAATTGTAAGGCATCTTTTAAATACTAAATTTATATCTCTTCCAAATGCAATATTGGGGAAAGAGGTTGTACCAGAATTGATTCAAGAAAAAGTTAATGGTCAAAATATTGCTAACTTAGCAATGAATTTTGTTATGTCTGATAATGCAAAAATTGTATCGGAGTTAGAGCAAATACATGAACTTTTAAATCAAAACTCAAGCGTTAAATCTGCTGAAGCGGTTATGGAGTTTTTGCATGGATAAAGAACTTCAAAAAACTGTTAAGCTAGCCCTTGCAGAAGATATTGGTGTTGGGGACATATCTTCAAGCTTGCTTGACAATAATCATATAAGTGCAGAAGTAATTAGTAGAGACCATGCGATTATTTGTGGAACTGAGTATTTTGATTTATGTTTCTTATCTCTTGATTCTGATGTAGAGATAGAGTGGAAGGTTGAGGAGGGTTCTGAGATAGTGCCAGGTGATGTAATTTGTAGCCTTTATGGTAAATCACAAGCAATAATTACCGCAGAACGCACAGCCCTTAATTTTTTGCAAATACTAAGTGCTACAGCAACTCAGACCAATTATTTAGTAAGTCTAATAGCAGATACAAAGGCACAATTATTAGATACTCGAAAAACAATTCCGGGTCTAAGGGCGGCACAAAAATATGCAGTCAAGTGTGGTGGTGGACTAAATCATAGAATGGGGCTACATGATTGTATTATGCTAAAAGAAAATCACATTATGTCGATAGGCTCACTTGAAAAATCTTTAGAAAAAGCCCTTACAAAATACCCTAATAAACCTATTATTGTTGAAGTAGAAACGCTTGATCAGCTTCGAGCTGCACTTTCAATAAAAGGGATTATGCGTATACTCTGTGACAACTTTTCTATTAGTGAGCTTAGGGAGGCAGTTAAGCTTTCTGAAGGAGTGTATCCATTAGAGGCTTCAGGTGGTATTAATGAGAAAAATATTGTTGATTATGCAGAAACTGGAGTTGACTATATTTCAATCGGGTCAATTACTAAAGACATTTTTTCAATCGATCTTTCTTTAAGGTTTATTTAATAGGCTACAGCCTTAAATGCTGGACTAAGCGTATCTTCATTGGAATTATAGACAAGAGGTTGGTTCTTAAAATCGACTACTTTACCACCTGCACCTTCTAAAATACATACACCTGCAGCAGTATCCCATTCTGAGCATCGACCAAACTTAGGATAGTAATGATAGAGGCCTTCGGCAATTAAACAAAACTTAAGCGCACTTCCTAATTTGAAAGTTTCAAAATTTGTTTTTAACTTGAGATGATTCTTTAAACCCTTGTTGTTATTTGAATATCTACCCACCACAATATTCTGCCATCTCTTAGGCTTTTTTGTACAAAGTTTTTGACTTATATTATCAACGAGTTTAATAGATGTTTGATTTGGTAAGCAATAGTAATGAACCTTATTAAATGGAGAATAAATTAGTCCAAAGCTTGGGTAATTTTTTTTAATTAATGCAATACTAATGCAAAAGTCAGGAGAACCATCTATAAAATCTCGAGTTCCATCTAAGGGGTCAATTAGCCAGTACTCTTTCCATTTTTTTCGAACTGAAAAAGGAATCTCAGATGATTCCTCTGAAAGTATTGGAATGTTGGGGGTTAGTTTTTCTAAGGCCTTTGAGATTAGTTGATGTGAGGCTTTATCTGCTTCAGTTACTGGAGTATTGTCAGATTTAATTGAGAAGTTAGTAGGTTTTTTATGAAGAGACATGATGGTCTCACCAGCTTCAAAGGTTAGTGAAATAAGTTCTGGAAGAAGTTTTAAATCCATGAGCTAAATTATAACAGTTATAGGTGTATTTTTTTTTACTGAACCAAGTTCTTGAGTAAAATTTATAACAAAGAAATTTACTAGTAAAAAAATATGAAAAAACAAGTTTTAGCTATGGGCGGTGGTGGATTTACAATGAAGCCAGAGAACCTTAAATTGGATCGCTATTTGCTATCAATGACAAATAAAAATAAGCCTAAAGTTTGTTTTATTCCAACTGCAAGTGGGGATGATGAAAGTTATACAAGGCGCTTTTATTCGGCCTATAAAAAACTAGAATGTGAAACCAGTCATTTATCACTTTTTAGTCCACCAGAGAATGATTTACGAGACTTTGTTATGGATAAGGATATTTTTTATGTTGGAGGCGGAAACACGCGAAACCTTTTAGTTCTTTGGAAAGAGTGGGGACTCGATGAACACTTATATGAGGCATGGTGTAATGGTGCAATTATGGCAGGACTGAGTGCAGGTTCAATTTGCTGGTTTAAGCAGGGTTTAACTGATTCGAAAACAGGAAAATTATTGCCATTAGAGTGCTTGGGGTTTGTAGAAGGAAGTAATTGCCCACATTTTGATACTGAAAAAGGAAGAAGGCCTTCATACCATGATGCTATTCTTGATGGTTCAATGATTGATGGTATTGCATGTGATGATGGAGTTGCGGCGCATTTTATAAATGGCAAATTGGAGCGTTGTGTATCTTCTCTACTAAAAGCTAAGGCCTATAAGGTTAAAAATGTTGGCGGAAGTATTCACGAGTCAATAATTGAGCCAGTCTATTTAAGTGATTTTTAATCTCTTTTAACTTAATTAAAAAAACCTAGTATGCAACTAGGTTTTTTATGTTTGGTGGGCCTACTTGGACTTGAACCAAGGACCAATCGATTATGAGTCGACTGCTCTAACCAGCTGAGCTATAGGCCCGGGGAAAGAACTATTCCAAAAAGCTTTGCAATTTATGGGCACGCGAAGGGTGCCTTAATTTTCGAAGTGCCTTAGCTTCAATCTGACGAATTCTTTCTCGAGTGACGTCAAACTGTCTTCCAACTTCTTCAAGCGTATGGTCTGTACTCATATCGATTCCAAAGCGCATCTTTAAAACCTTTGCTTCTCTTGGCGATAAATTAGCCAGAAGGTCGCTAGTAGTTTCTTTTAGACTTTCTCTAGTTGTAACTTCTACAGGCGAAGAAAGGTTTGTATCTTCAATAAAATCACCAATTGTAGAGTCTTCATCATCACCAACTGGATTCTCCATTGATAGTGGTTCTTTAGCAATTTTGAGAATTTTGTTAATTTTATATTCAGGTAATTCCATTTCAAAAGCAAGTTCTTCTGGTGTAGCTTCTCGTCCAAATTTTTGTAATAGTTGACGCCTTACTCGGTTTAACTTATTAATAGTTTCAATCATATGGACAGGAATACGGATAGTGCGAGCTTGATCAGCAATCGAACGGGTAATTGCTTGTCGGATCCACCAGGTAGCGTATGTTGAAAATTTATAGCCTCTACGATACTCAAACTTGTCAACTGCTTTCATAAGACCAACGTTTCCTTCTTGAATGAGGTCTAAGAACTGCAAGCCACGGTTTGCATATTTTTTCGCAATTGAAATAACAAGACGCAAGTTCGCTTCAATCATTTGACTTTTAGCTTTTTTGGCCTTGCGGTCTCCTTGACGGAGTCTTTTGTTAATTTCCTTTAACTCAGAGACAGTTATTTGCATTGCTAACTCATGTTCCAAAAGACTTTTTTGAGAATAGTAGATTTCATTCTTATTATTTTCTAAGGATTTTTCTGTAGCTTTATCAAGATTAATTAATGTTAGCCAATCAAAGTTAGTTTCATTACCGGGGAATGATTCATAAAAAAACTCTCTAGTCATTCCTGCATCGAGACAAGCTTGACGTATTATATTTTCTTCTATCTTTACTTTATTTGCACGACTAGAAACAAGCTCCATCATTGTACTTACAAGTTTTGGTGCAAGTCTCAATTCTGAAATACATTCAGAAAACTTTCGTCTAGATTTGATTGTTTTATTGTCAAGGTAGCCATTCTTTTCACAGGATTTAACGTAGCTATTAAAAGATTTTTTAATTTTTTCAAAGCGTTCATATACCTGACCTTCATCTGGGCCAGTGTATTCTAATTCATCAAATTCATCTTCCTCTAGCTCTTCATCGTCTGACATTTCATCAAGATCCATTGCATCAAGTTCAGCCTGCTTTTTCTTAATAAGAATCTGTTTTTCTTCAAATTCTTCAGCATCCCCTTGATAACCAATCACTACATCAGTCATTTTACATTTACCCTCTTCAAGTCTTGTATAGGCTTTGAAGAAAAAATCAGATATTTCTGGATAAAGAGAAATAGCTTGCATAATTTGGTATACACCTGCCTCAATCTCTTTAGCTATTCGAATTTCATCTTTTTGCTCTAAAAGTTCAACTACACCCATTTCACGCATATACATTCGAACAGGGTCAGTAGTCCTACCAAATTCTGAATCAAGAGCTGCAAGAGCTGCTGTAGCAACTTCTGCAGAGCTGGCTTGTGCCCTGCCACCTGACTCCATTACTAGTGTGTCAGCATCCGGTGCTTCGTCAGCAACAACTATATCTAATTCCTCTAAGATTGTAACAATTGGCTCTATTTGTTCAGGGGTTAATAAGTCTTCTGGCAAAAGGTCATTGATTTCAGAGTAAGTTAAGTAGCCTTGCTCCTTACCTATTGTTATAAGACTATTAAGCGCTAATTTGTGAGCTTCAGTAGTAGTTTTCATAATTTGATTTTTTTCAAAACAGAGGAGGGATTATACCTAAGTCAGAAGATTGATTTAGGCCTTAATTCAGTGCTTTAGAGGTGCTAAATTAATAAGAGTCAGCAAAAATTGTACTAATAGATTGCTCATCACTAATTCTTCTAATAACATCTGCAAGAGTTTTCGAAATTGACAGTTGTCTAATCTTTTTGCAATTAGTAGCTTTTTGATTTAAAGGTATTGTATTTGTAATTACTATTTCATCCAACTTAGAGTTCTCAATATTCTCAATTGCGCCTCCAGAGAGAACTGCATGTGTTGCATATGCTACAACCTTTTTTGCACCTTTTTCTTTTAGGATTTCTGCAGCTTGGCAGAGCGTTCCAGCAGTATCAACCATGTCATCTACCATAATGCAAGTTCGTCCAGATACATCGCCAATTACATTCATAACTTTAACTAAATTAGGTTCTGGACGTCTCTTGTCAATGATTGCTAAATCAGCATCATTAATTCTTTTTGCTGCAGCTCTAGCTCTAGCAACACCTCCAATATCTGGAGAAACCACAACAACGTCTTGGTAATTACAATCCAAGATGTCTTGAATTAATACCGGTTGTGCATAAATATTATCTATAGGTATATTAAAAAAGCCTTGTATTTGATCAGCATGCAGATCCATCGTCAAGATTCGATTAACGCCTGAAGTCTCAATCATTTGGGCTACAAGTTTCGCAGTTATTGGTACACGAGTTAAGCGAGATCGCCTGTCTTGACGAGAGTATCCTAGATAAGGAACTACAGCAGTAATTCTTGCGGCAGATGAGCGTTTAAGTGCATCTACCATTATTAACAATTCCATCAATGTTTCTGCTGTTGATGGGCCACAAGTTGGCTGAATAATAAAAACATCACAGCCTCGAACGTTATCTAGAATTTCAACTTGCGATTCACCATCACTAAATTGACCAACAAAGGCTTTACTTTGGGTAATGTTAAGATTCTCAATAATTTCGGAAGAAAGGCTAGGGTTTGCATTTCCGCTAAAGATTTTTATTCTCTCTAAAGACATCCGATTGGGCATTTATTGATGTAGGTGACAATTATACAAACAAATTAGCTAATTAAGAGTAATAGTTTTTATAAATTATATTTCTGAGTTATAGAAGCTGATCAATGAATGGAGTTATATCTTTAGGCTCAACTGTTGAACTAAAGCGCTTAAAAGGGGCTCCATTACGATCAATTAGAAATTTAGTAAAATTCCATTTGATGCTGTTATTTAATTTACCCTTGAGTTCCTTTTTCAAATATTTGTAAAGAGGATGAACATCTGAACCATTTACTTCAATCTTTTCAGACATAGGAAAGGTGACATTATAATTTTTGCTACAAAAATTTTGTATTTCTTCTGAGGTACCAGGCTCTTGTTTTCCAAATTGGTTGCATGGAAATCCTATTATAACAAGCCCATTATCTTTGTATTCTTGGTAAAGTTTTTCAAGTCCTGTGTAGTGGTAGGTTAGTCCACAATTACTTGCTGTATTGACTATTAAAACTACCTTTCCTTTGAACTCACTTAAAGAGATTTCTTCACCGTTAAGTTGATTAATATTAAATTGATAAAAATTTTCACTCATGATTATGCTTAATAATAGATAAGAAGTTGATTAATAATTTTACCTTATAAGAGTTTAATATTAAACAAGGTTGGCTGGGGCGGATGGATTCGAACCATCGGTACACGGGATCAAAACCCGATGCCTTACCACTTGGCTACACCCCAATTATATAATGGTGATTTATCAATCGCTTTTGCGACAAAACCGGACCATTTTGATGGCAATTTTTCATTTGCTATCAATGCATCTTTTTCTTTTTCAAAGGCTACAAAAACACAACATCCACTTCCAGTCATTCTTGCAATCCCATGGTGGTTTTCAGTTGAGTCTAGATGAGTTAACGCCTCTTCTATCTCCCCTTCCAAATGAATTGCAGCATCTAAGCAGTCGTTATGTGGATTAGAGACCATTGAAAAGTCTGCTATTTTCCTTTGTACTGGGGACATTGTCAATGCTTTGTGTGTGAAAATTTCTTGAGTTGATATATGTTTATCAATTGAAACAACTAAGTAAAAGTATTTTGGTAAACTTATTGGCGTGAGTATTTCACCAGTACCTTCAGCCCAAGAGCTTTGACCACTAATAAATATTGGAACATCTGAACCTAGAGTTTGCCCTATCTTAAGGAGTTCAGATTTAGGTAACTTGAGATTCCATAAGTCATTAAGTGCTATTAATACCGTAGCAGCATTAGAGCTACCACCACCAAGCCCGCTACCAGTAGGAATGTTTTTAATAATGCCTATATCAACACCATCTTTTGTGCCACTAATTTCTTTCAGGGCATTTGCACTTCGAAGAATTAAGTCTTTATCTTGTGGTATATCTTCATTGCCGTAAATTCGATTGATTTGACCATCTTTTCGATAGTTAAAACTTATCTTATCGCCATAATCTAAAAGTTGAAAAATGGTTTGAAGATTATGATAACCATCATCTCTTTTTGAAATGACATGCAAAAATAGATTAATTTTAGCGGGTGATAAGTGAGTCACTTTATAAGGCAATAAAGTGCTCTCTATAGTGTTTTAGCTCATCAATAGAGTCATAGATATCAGACAATGCTAGGTGTCTAGATTTCTTATATGAGGTTGAAATAATATTTGGCTTCCAGCGAACTGCTAGCTCTTTTAATGTTGAGACGTCAATATGTCGGTAGTGGAAAAATTTTTCAAGATCTGGCATATAGTTGTACAAGAACCTCCTGTCTTGACAAATTGAATTACCACACATAGGAGAGGCACCTAAATCAACATACTTCATAAGGAAATTTAAAGTTTGAGATTCAGCTTCAGCTATAGAAATTTTACTTTCCTGAACCCTTTTAACTAGACCAGAACGATTATGCTGATTGGTATTCCATTCATCCATCCCGTCAAGAAGTTCATTGCTTTGGTGGATAGCTATTGAAGGACCTTCATCTACTACATTAAGTTGCGCATCAGTTACAACTGTTGCGATTTCAATAATGACATCATGCTCAGGAATTAGCCCTGTCATTTCAAGGTCTATCCAGATAAGATTTGTTTTTTTATTCATTATTATTTAACTATTACTGATCTTAATATATTCATCAAGTTTTTTTTGTGAGCTTCCATCTGATAAGACTTGATTTGCTCTATCAATTCCGGATTGAAGCGACGTGGTTAATCCGCTAACATATATTGCGGCACCCGCATTTAAAGAGATAATGTTTTTTGCTGTTCCATTTCTCCCTGAGAAAGCCTCAGTAATTAGTGCAAGTGAGGCATCGGCATTGTCAGCTCTAATATCTTTTAAGTCTCCCAATGTCAGGCCAAAGTCTTCAGGGCGAACCGAATAGGTTGAAATATTTCCATCTTTTAATTCAGCAACATATGTTTTATCAGCAATCGAGAATTCATCAAG
>JAPYSK010000019.1:0-13887 GCA_029936515.1 Candidatus Thioglobus sp. | reverse complement strand
ATGCATTCACTAATAAGACTTGGACTTAAGTTAAGATTAACTCCTGCAGACTCTAAAACATCTGCACTCCCAGATTTTGATGAGATAGAGCGGTTACCATGCTTAGCAACCTTGCCACCTGCAGCGGCAACTACAAATGCTGAAGCTGTCGAAATATTGAACAACCCCAGTCCATCACCACCAGTGCCACAAGTATCAACAAGATATTTATCGCTTTTAATTTCTACAGGCGTTGCTAGTGAGCGCATTACTTTTGCGCTAGCAGTAATTTCTTCAATTGTCTCTCCTTTCATGGATAGTCCAACTAAAAAAGCACCAATTTGTGCATCTGTTGTTTGCCCAGTCATGATGCTGTTCATTACATCAAGCATATCGCTTTCATTTAAATTCTTTTTTTCAATGACTGCCTTGATGGCTTGATTTATGTTCATAATTATTGATTACTCATTAAATGTTCAATATCCTTTAAATCTTTTATAGCCGCCTCAGATAGAATATGATTTCCATCATTAGTAACCAAGACATCGTCTTCAATTCTGATGCCAATATTCCAGTACTTTGATTCGATTTTATCACTCTTACGAATGTAGATGCCTGGTTCAACAGTTGTTACCATTCCAGCTTCAAATATTCGATACTCATCATCAATTACTTGGGTACCAACATCATGTACATCCAGTCCAAGCCAATGCCCAGTTTTATGCATATAAAACTCACTTAAATCACTAGAGGTATCCATAATTCCTAATTCAATAAGACCATTTGTAATAATATCGCATGCTACTTCATGGGGCGTACTGACTTTTTCACCAGGCATAATACAAGCAATTGCGGATTTTTGAGCATTTAAAACAATTTCGTAAATCTGTTTTTGAGGTTCGCTAAATCGACCATTAATTGGAAATGTTCTTGTGATATCTGATGCATAACCGAGTATTTCGCATCCAGCATCAACAAGTAGAAGATCACCATCATTTAAAATTTTGTTATTTTCAGTGTAATGAAGTATGCATGCATTTTCTCCACTTGCAACAATTGGGGGATAAGAGTGTTCTGAATTTCCATTTCGAAATTCTGAATCAAATTCAGCACTAATATGATGCTCATATAGTCCTGGTTTAGTCTTTAGCATAGCTTTTATATGCGCTTTTGAGGCTAAATTCGCTGCAGCTTGCATATTTTTTATTTCACTAGGGTCTTTTATAAGGCGCATTTCTGACAAATAGGGGTTTAATGGTCTAATCTTATTTTTGAATATTGATGAGATAGATTCATTAAGTATATTAGTGCTTGAAATGTCCTTCCAGCCTCCAGTAGTTGGAGCATCAAAATGTACAGATGAGTCTTTATCTACAAGTGATTCGATTTCATCTAAAAAAGTATCAATATCGTAAGCTTGGTTTGCTAATAAGGCCTTTGGTGCTAACTCTACGCCGAGCCTCTTTCCATTCCAAATCTCTTTAGTCTTATCTTTAGGATTCAAAAATATGCTGTAATCATTTTTAGAAAAAACAGCAATTGCATCAGGCTCAATAAAGCCCGTAAGATACCAAAAGCTGCTATCAGGACGAAAAGGGTAGTTAACATCACTATTCCTTTTTTGCTCGCTATTAGTGCTAACAATTACTACCGCATTGTTATCTAATTTGCTTAACAACTCTTTTCGTCTATTTTGATGTATCATTTTCTTAAGGGTATTTACTCTTTGTTGACTAATTTCAAAACGATACCATGAAAAAGATACGGCTGTATCAAAATACTGCTTTCAAAGTCGGTGACAAGGTTGAACTAGATAAAGATAACAGTCATCATCTTCTTAAGGTGTTACGTTTCGCAGCAGGTAAAAATATTACATTGTTTAATGGTGATGGACAGGATTACTGTGCAACCGTAATAAGCGCTAAAAATGTAACTTTAGTTGAGATTAGCTCAAAACAAATAAATGACACTGAATCTAAGTTAGATTTGACCCTTGCTCAAGGAATTGCGAAGGGTGAAAAAATGGATTTTTTAATTCAAAAGGCTGTAGAGCTTGGAATTACTCGTATCATTCCTATGCAGACAGAACGATGTGTTGTTAGACTTAGGGCTGAAAAAGTCCAAAAAAAAATTGAGCATTGGCAGAAGATAGCAAATCATGCCTGTGAGCAATCAGGTCGATCAGTTATTGTTGATATTTCATTACCAAGAGCACTTAAAGATTTATTAGCTGAACCGAACCATAATGGCTTTGTTCTGCATCACTGTGCAACTTCTGGCCTTTCTAAATTGAAACATTCATCCAAGGCAACTATTTTAATTGGTCCCGAGGGCGGTTTAACCGATCAGGAAATTAAAGAGTCAACTGACGCAGGATTCAAACCGCTCTTGTTAGGGAAAAGAGTCTTGAGAACTGAAACCGCATCACTTGTAGCTATTGCCAATATGCAGCTTTTATGGGGTAGCTGAGGTCAGCAATCCGCATTAAGAGTGTTAGGTTTTATTTTTATTCAGCATCTCCTAGCTCATTGCTGAGCTCTCGAGCCCGATCATAAGCAGCTCTAGTAGCATTTGCGACAATCCCTTCAAAATTTTGATCTTGGAAACTTTCGATCGCTGACTGAGTTGTTCCATTAGGTGAGGTCACTTCAGTACGTAACGTTCTTGAGTCTTTCCCAGTCTTATTTGCCATTAAGCTAGCACCATAAGCTGTTTGAATACTAAGAGAGTTAGCAGTTTCTTCATCTAATCCGAGAGCCATTCCAGCTTGCTTCATGGACTCCATTAGTAGAAAAAAGTATGCGGGCCCACTTCCTGAGATGGCTGTTATGGCATCAATAAGTTTTTCTTCATTAACCCAAAAGCATTCACCCACCGAAGATAAAATTGACTCGACTAATGATTTTTGCTCATTATCGACAACTTCATTTGCAAACAAGCCTGTAACTCCAGATTGAAAAAGTGCAGGAGTATTCGGCATTGTTCGAATCAGTGAAAAGTTACCACCAAGCCAGCGATTAATATCACTACTTCTAATACCAGCAACTATTGAAACAAAGAGATGTTTTGATTTAACGACACCCTTTAATTCAAGACATACACTTGAAAGTACTTGAGGCTTTACTGCGAAAAAGATAATATCACTATTACTTAATAATGCAGTATTATCGGGGTAAGTAGTGACTTTGAGTTCTGACTCACGGTTTAGTAATAGCTCTTCATTAGGGTCGCTTATATTGATTTGATTGGCATCAAAACCATTATTTAATAAGCCCTTTATAAGTGCATAAGCCATGTTACCGGCACCAATAAATCCAATGACAGTTTTGTTTTCCATATAAAATATCTCAGTTGTTAAGGTTTAAGTTAATTCTACCAAACTTGGTATAAATAAAGAACATTAATGAAAAAATTCAATCCAAAACTAATAATGATTGATGTTGATGGAACTCTAGTAGACAGTGTTCCAGATCTTGCATACTGTGTCGATCAGATGATGATTAAGCTTGGAATGAAAGAAAGGGGTGAGGAAAAGGTTCGTCACTGGGTAGGTAACGGTATTCCAAAATTAATAGAGCGTGCTTTGACTGATGATCTCGAAGTAAGCCCGATAAAAGAGGTGTTTGATATAGCTTATCCGATTTTTTTAGATCTTTATGCTGATAATACTGCAGCAAGATCGTGTCTTTATGCAGGAGTTAAAGAAGGCCTCAATTATTTAAAGTCTAAAGACTATCAATTGGGTTGTGTTACCAATAAAGCAGAGCAATTTACCCATCCATTACTTAAAACTTTAGGTATTTTTGATGATTTTAAAATAGTAATTTCTGGCGATACTTTGGCTAAGAAAAAACCAGATCCTTTACCGTTAATTCACGCAGCTAGCTACTTTAATATTTCACCACAAGAGTGTCTTATGCTTGGTGATTCAGTGAGCGATGTAAAGGCCGCTAGAGCAGCAGGCTTTAGTATTATATGTATGTCTTATGGGTACAATCATGGCAATGATATCGCTGATGAAAGCCCTGACCTTGTTATAGATTCAATGAGCCAGCTAAGAGAATACTTATAATGAATATTGATGAGCAACATATTTGGCATCCTTATTCAAAAATCCCAAATACAGTTCCATCGCATCTTGTAGAGTCAGCAGACGGAGTCTATCTTAATTTTAAAAATGGCAATCGTGTAATTGATGGTATGAGTTCCTGGTGGTCAATGATTCATGGATACAATAATTCTTATATCAATCAGGCAATGAAGAGGCAGATTGATTCTGTATCTCATGTCATGTTTGGAGGTTTGACTCACCAACCAGCAATCGATTTGTGCGAAAAACTTATCAAAATTACACCTCAAGGTCTCGACAAGGTTTTCTTCGCAGACTCAGGCTCCGTTTCAGTTGAGGTGTCCCTTAAAATGGCTTTACAATATTGGCACAACAAAGGGAAAATAAATAAGTCACGTTTTGTTACTCCAAGGGGTGGCTATCATGGAGATACTTTTGGAGCAATGAGTGTTTGTGACCCACAAAAAGGCATGCACCATTTGTTTAAAGATGTATTGCCTCAGCATTATTTTGTAACTCAACCGACACTAGGCAATACAAAAGAAGCGCTAGCTGATCTTGAAAATACATTAGAAAAAAGTCACAATAAAATTGCAGCAATGATCCTTGAGCCAATCGTCCAAGGTGCCGGAGGTATGAATATCTATGAGGCAGATTATCTTAAAGGTGTCAGAGACTTATGTGACAGATATGATATCCTAATGATTGTAGATGAAATCGCTACCGGGTTTGGTAGGACAGGAGAGCTTTTTGGATGTGACCATGCAAGCATTTCACCCGACATACTCTGCTTAGGTAAAGCCTTAACAGGTGGTTATATGACTATGGCCGCTACATTAACTAATTCAGAGGTTGCAGAAACAATTGGCGTTCTAATGCATGGCCCAACCTTTATGGGAAACCCATTGTCATGCTCTGCAGCAAATGCAAGCATCGAAATACTTTTAAATAGTGATTGGAAAAAAAGAATATTGCAGATTCAAAGCCTACTTAATTTACAACTTTTACCTTTAAAGTGTGAACATAATGTAGTTGATATAAGAGTGATTGGCGCCATAGGTGTCATTGAATTTGAAAAGCCATTAGATATGAAGTCAACCCAAGAGCGCTTAATTAATGATGGAGTGTGGTTAAGGCCTTACGGGAAATTACTCTATACAATGCCACCTTACATCATAAGTGATAAAGAATTGACAACAATTACTCAGGCAATGATTGGTGTAGCTCGTAGTTTCTAGGCTGTTGTTTCCATAAATCTGCAGTCCTTTAAGTAATCTACTCGATAGGGTCGATATCTATAAACCAGCGAACTGATGGGCTTATTTTTATTGTTTCCAAGTGCTTATAAAAAGTTTTGATTACTCGATGTAACTCATTTCTGTTTGTAGATTGTAAATACAAATTAAAGTAGTAGTAGTTAGATTTTTTTTCGATTACGGCTGGGACTGGCCCCCAAATTTCAACTGAATCCATATCGATATTATTAATTAGATTCGCAACTTCATTTAAAAATTTTTCAGGTGCATCTTTTTTCTTAGAATTTGCACAAATTAAAGCTTGGTGAGCATATGGAGGTAGTTGAGCATCCTGACGTTCTGTCAATAAGTGATTTGCATATTCGGTATATTGAGAATCTCTAATAAAGTTAAATATAGGATGATTTGGATATCGCGTCTGAATATTTACCTCACCTTTATATTTTCCTCTTCCACACCTTCCAGAAACTTGAACTAATAACTGTGCCAAATGCTCTGTAGCTCTAAAATCAAGAGACATCAAGCCAACATCTACATCTAGAATTCCAACAAATGCAAGGTTAGAAAAGTCGTGGCCCTTTGCTAGCATTTGGGTTCCAACTATAATGCATGACTCTCCTGAGTTGATTTTTTCTAGGTGAGTTATAAAAGCTTTTTTCCTGCGAGTAGTGTCTCTATCAATCCTAATAACAGTACTGTCAGGAAAAAAGGACTCAAGATTTTCTTCTAATCTTTCGGTACCATAACCCAGAATCTTCAGGTCGTGATTTTTACATGAAGGGCAAGAGGATTCTGGAACTTTCTCTAATCCACAATGATGGCATTTAAGACGATTAATATTGCGATGATAGACAAGAGTAGAGTCACAATTATTGCACTCCGCTCTCCAGTCACATTCAGTGCAATAGAATACAGGCGCATAGCCACGTCGATTAATAAATAACATCACCTGTTTATCTTCTTTTAAGTAATGCTTCATTTTGGAGACAAGAGGTATTGACAATGCTTCTGAAGCTTGACTTCGCATATCTATCAAGTTAACCTCAGGCAAGATTGCATCTCCAGGTCGAGAACTGAGTACTAGACGAGTGAGTTTTTGATCAACTACATTTTTTAGGGTTTCAAGTGAGGGTGTTGCTGTGCCTAAAATTAAAGGTATGTTAGCAAGCTTTGCCCTCATAAAGCTAAGATCTCTTGCTGAGTAGCGGAAGTTTGATTGTTGTTTGAAAGAGCCATCGTGCTCTTCATCAACAATAACAAGGCCAAGCTTTGGAATAGGAGTAAAAATTGCAGAGCGTGTGCCCAGGATTACTTTAGCTTCGCCACTTTTAGCCATTAAGTAAGCATCCTGCTTTTGAGTTTCGTTAAGTTGTGAGTGAACTGCAACAACTTTGGCCTTAATTCTTTCTTCAAAACGCACAATCATTTGTGGAGTTAGTCCAATTTCAGGAACCAATACAAGAACTTGTTTTCCTTGTTTAAGTAGCCTTTCAGTGATACTCAGGTAGACTTCAGTTTTTCCACTGCCAGTTACACCATGAAGTAAAAACCCATGGAAACTGTTTTCATATTTTAGAATATCTGTGACTGCTTTTTTTTGTTCAGATGTTTGTTTCAGAAATATTGGTGACGCGTTATTATTTATTGCAATTGGTTTCTTAATAACTGCAGGTTTGCCAATCCGAAGATTTTTTGGTATTGCATTAGATATTACTTCCCCGATTGGATGATGATAATAGCCTGCTGACCAGAATAAAAAGTCAAGAATTTCTTTGGATAAAAGTGCCTCCTGGTCCAGTATTTCTTCAACAGATCGCAACTTATCAAATTTACTTTTATCTTTATACGAGAGAACGATACCTATAACTTTTTTTTGACCAAATGGAACTTTTACCCTAGCACCAATACTAACTTTTTGACTACATAGATAATCAAACGTATTGAACAAGGGTACTGGAATGGCTACTTCTATTATCAACGACAAAGCAAAATGTTTTAGGGATAAAATAAGTATTTTATCAATATTAATAAGTCATGGTAGTTATTCAAAATATCATTAATGATATAAATGTAGATGAGGAAAGACTAAAGCTCACTTGCCAGCAATTTATGCAGGAATCTTCAGTTGGAGATAGTGAGTTATTAATTCGACTTGTCTCCCCATTAGAAATTCAGGTTCTTAATAAAGAATACCGATCAAAAAATCAAGTTACCAATGTACTTTCTTTTCAAAGTGATGTCCCTGAGGAAGTTGGTGAGCGCATATTGGGAGATGTAGTTATTTGCGTAGATGTAGTAAGGAAAGAGGCTGTAGTCGGAGGTAAAGCATTTTCAGATCACCTATTTCATATGGCGATACATGGCATTCTTCACCTAATAGGTCATGATCATACCGATCTAGTTTCTGCCAATAAGATGGAGTTAATTGAAATTGATTTTTTAAAAAAAATAGGAATTGATAATCCTTATCAATAGAATAAAGGGTTAACTTTTTAGGAGTAGACTTGCTAACTCCTTAATATTTTCCTCATGCTGGTTATTTTTTCTATAGATTACGCCAATATCTCTCT
Source organism: Candidatus Thioglobus sp. (assembly GCA_029936515.1). Classification (GTDB taxonomy): domain Bacteria; phylum Pseudomonadota; class Gammaproteobacteria; order PS1; family Pseudothioglobaceae; genus Pseudothioglobus. The sequence continues at coordinate 6,013 of JAPYSK010000019.1, read as the reverse complement.
TAGTTTTAGTTGAATTCATGTCTATTGAAATATTTGGGTAGTGATTAAGTATTCCATAATCAATTGCCATTTTAGGTAAAAAACTTACTCCAATATCGGTATCAACCATCGCCACTAGAGTTGAAATACTGGTGCACGAAAAATTAGAAATATGCCGATTTAATAGTTCATTATTCTGCATGATATGAGACCTTAAGCAGTGTCCCTGCTCGAGCAGTAGTAGAGATCCGTTCTCGATTGTTTTTTTCTTACGATTTTTATGTTTAATAAAGTAGATTGAATCTGAGAATACTTGAAAATTTTCAATAAATTCAGGCAATTCATATGGAAAAGCAAATATTGCAAAATCTATCTTCGCTTGATCGAGTAGTTTCAATAGATTATCACTTGTATCTTCTTTAAAAGCGATCTTAAGCTTTGGATAATGATTATTTAGGTTTGATAAAAAATTAGGAAGAATATAGGTAGAGATTGTAGGAATCACACCAATGGTAACTTCGGATTCAAAAAAATCTAATTGCGCGGTTCCAACTAGTATATTAATTTCAGCCATTACTGAAATCGCTTGATTAGCAATGCGCTTACCAATTGGAGTGAATAACACATGCTTATTATCTCTTTGAACAAGTTCTACATTTAAGTCTCTCTCCAGTTTTGATATCCCTGCACTAAATGTTGATGGGCTCACAAAGCATTCACTTGCTGCCTTTGAAAAATGATTAGTCTTTCTTAGGGCAATTAGGTATTGTAAATTTTTTAATGAAGGTGTCATCTTTATATTCGTTTTTTACGAACATTATATGCGTTTTTATTCAATTTAACTTTATATAAATGAATGGTATGATATTCTTTCGTTTAACCAATCGGAGGAAATTATGTCATTAAACGGAAGTAAAACTGAACAAAGCTTAAAAGATGCGTTTGCAGGTGAATCTCAAGCGAATAGACGTTATTTATATTTTGCAAATCAATGCGATATATTGGGAGAGCCAGATATGGCTGCGTTATTTAGATCTACAGCAGAAGGCGAAACAGGTCATGCACATGGCCATATGGAGCATTTAATTGAAGGTGGTGTTGGTGATCCAGGTACTGATATGCCTGCGAAGGAAGTAAAGGAAATGTTGGCGAGTGCAATTCATGGTGAAACTCATGAATACACTGATATGTATCCTGGCATGGCTAAAACCGCAAGAGAAGAAGGATTTGATGAAATTGCAGATTGGTTTGAAACACTCGCAAAAGCTGAGCGTTCTCATGCAAATCGTTACCAAAAAGCACTCGATAGTCTATAAACAATCTGTTGCCATGAGTTTATGGCTTATGGCAACAAAAACCCACTAAAAATGAGTAAATATAAAGAAGGGAACTTAGAAGCACCTACTCGTCATCCTTTAAATTTGAAAGATGAAAATTTTTATAATGAACAATCTCTTAATGACGAATTAGAGAGAGTTTTTGATATTTGTCATGGCTGTAGGCGTTGTGTAAATTTGTGTCAATCTTTTCCAACATTATTCGATTTAATTGACGAATCAAAAACATTTGAGATAGATGGTGTTGATAAGGCAGACTTCAAAAAAGTTGTAGATCAATGCTACTTGTGTGATTTATGCTATATGTCAAAATGTCCTTACGTTCCACCACACGACTGGAATGTTGATTTTCCTCATCTTATGCTTCGTGCAAAGGCAATTCAATTTAAAAAAGGTGAGACCAAGCTTTCTCATAAAATATTAACAGCACCTCAAAAAGTTGGAGCTGTTGCTTCAAAACCGGTAGTTTCGTCAATTGTAAATTGGTCTAATAGTAACAAAACTATGAGAAAGGTAACCGAAAAGGTTTTGGGGGTTCATGTGGATGCGGTAGTTCCAAAATACCATTCAAAGAAACTATCTAAACTTTTTGTAGAAGATGATACTAAAAGTTTATTCAAGGTTGCAATATTTGGAACTTGCTATGGAGAATATAACGATCCTAAATCTGTTCTTGATTTAGTTGATGTTCTTAGGCATAACAAGGTTGAGGTTAAGCTAATCAAAAAAGTACAGTGCTGCGGCATGCCAAAGATGGAGTTAGGGGATCTTGAAACAGTCGTTGAGTATGCCAACGAGAATATTGCCCCACTAAAAAAGTTAGTTGATAATGGCTATAAATTGATGGCACCAATACCTTCATGCGTATTAATGTTTAAGAATGAACTGCCAATGATAATGAGCGATAATGAAGAGCTTCGGTTGATTTCTAAGGCCTTTTTTGATCCTTTTGAGTACTTATCATTTTTAAATGATAGTGATCAGCTGGACACTAATTTTGCAGCCATTGATAAAGAAGTTCTTTATCAAATTGCGTGTCACCAAAGAGTTCAAAATATTGGCTCACATACTAAACGAATTCTTGCACTAATTCCTGAATTAGATGTTAATATCGCCGAAAGATGTTCTGGCCATGATGGTACATACGGCGTTAGAAAAGAAACGCATACCTACTCAGTTAAAATTGGTAAACCGGTTGCAAAAAAAGTTACTGATAATACAGATTTAGTAGTGAGTGATTGCGTTATGGCAGGCAAACATATAGCAAAAATTGCAACTCAAAATATAGAAGCCATCCATCCCATTACTTTGGTAAAAATGGCTTACGATTTATAATGAAAGTTTGATGAAAAATATGCTAAAAAGACAAGATTTATTGACATTAGAAGAGTACGCAGAAAAGCGTTCAACGATTCGTAAAGATACCATCGATATAAAAAAAGCTAGAGAGGTTAGCCTTGGAGAGCACATACGTTTACTGTTCGAAAATCAGCAGACTGTTCAATATCAGATTCAGGAAATGCTTAGAATTGAAAAAATATTTGAAGCGAGTGGCATACAAGAAGAATTAGACGTTTACAACTCTCTTATTCCTGAAGGCTCTAACCTTAAGGCAACAATGATGATAGAGTATGAAGACGTTGATGAGCGAACAAAAGCTCTGTCTAATCTAATTGGAGTTGAAAGAAGCATATATTTTAAGGTTAGGGATCACCAAAAAGTATTTGCTATTTGTAATGAAGATTTAGAAAGAGAGACAGACGTAAAAACCTCTGCGGTTCACTTTATGCGCTTTGAGTTTGATCAAGCTATGATTGATGATTTTGTTAAAGGCTTTGAAGTTAAAGTTGGTGCTGATCATCCAAACTATATTTGTGAAGTCACCTTAGAGACAAGAACTCAAGTCGCATTAAATCAAGATTTTGGAGTGAATTAGAATAATTAAGTTATTACGAATTGTAAATATTTAAGTTTAAGAAGTATAGGGTTTAATGTTTAGGCGTCACTCATCTCACCCAATATTTCCATAGCACGTAAAGAGCCATCTATATAGTACATCCTCAATTTGTCTCTCTCCCAGGGTGGAATATTTGATTCTTGTAGTATTTTTTTAAGTGACTGAGAATGGTTTTTGCCTTTTAACTCGACGCGTTGACCTTCTCGACGAAACCTTATCTCAAAATTAGAAAGACCTTTTAAAGATTCATAATACGGGCATGGCGCAGTAGCTTGAGTTTTAAATTCGTCAAAAAAATAAAGTTCATTGCGATAACGCCTTACTTGATAGTCATTCCACTTTACAATTGATTTTGCATCAACTTTTGCATTTAATAGAGATATGATTTCATCAAGAACTTTGCTAGAGGGTAAAAGAAAGTTTTGTTTTCCTATAAAGTAACGAATCACGTTGACTAATCTTCTTTTTGGCAGCTCAAGCAATGGAATGACTTGAAGTCTATCCTTAACTACCAATACATAATTAGTAATATCAAGCTCAGCTAAATCATGCATTAACTCTAATGCTTCAGCTTGGTGTTTGGCGCTTCTAGCTATATTTTTTGTTAGGCTATTAAACACTCCTGATAGTTTAGGTACGAACTCAATTCGCAATAAATTCCGTTTAAAATGGATATTTTGATTACTATCATCTTCAACCCAGTCAAGTTTATTTTCTGAAGCATAATCAATAATCTGCGTCTTTGAGATGTTTAAAAATGGACGGTATAGTTGGGATCCGTGAATAAGTTTTTTTTCTGGCATAGCGGCTAATCCTGCGACGCCACTCCCCCTAAAGAGTTGCAATAAAAAAGTTTCAGCTTGGTCCTCTTGATGATGAGCTGTGCAAAGTATTTCATCATTCGATATTTCAGACGTTAGTGAAAAATAGCGTTTTTTACGTGCATTTTCTTCGATATTAGATGATTTTTTAATAATAATATCAATACTTTTAAATTTGATATTGCCTTTTTTACACAAATTTTCACAAAAAGAGCTCCACTCTTTGCTGTATTTGGAAAGATTATGGTTAATATGAACGGCTCTAATGTTCCCGGGATAGTGCCTATTTAAGAAGTGAAGAAGCACAACAGAATCTACGCCTCCACTGAGGGCAACGACAATTTTTTTGTCAACTAATGATGAATCTTTATTCGCTAAATCTTCCAAAGCCTCGTAGTTTCTCGTGTCTATCTTTAATCAGATTTTCAATTGGAACATCCAATAGAGATTTCAATTCCTTGGTAATAGCTTTCTTGAGGAATTTAGATGCCCTATCAGGGTCTCTATGAATTCCACCAAGCGGCTCTGGTATGACTTTATCTATTAATTTGTTCTTTTTTAAGTGCTTGCTCGTTAACTTAAGGGATTCTGCAGCAATAGAAGCCTTCGATGCATCTTTATAAAGAATAGATGCACAGCCTTCCGGTGAAATGACAGAATAGATGCTATATTCAAACATCATCATAACGTCACACAGACCAATTGCAAGAGCGCCACCAGAGCCACCCTCACCAATCACTATGGATATAATTGGAGTTTTTAAGGTTGACATCTCGAAAAGATTTCTTGCTATCGCTTCACTTTGACCGCGCTCCTCAGCACCAATTCCAGGATAGGCGCCAGGTGTATCAATAAAGGTAACAATAGGAAGTGAGAATTTTTCAGCCATCTTCATGAGTCTGAGAGCTTTACGATAACCTTCAGGTCTAGTCATTCCAAAGTTATGGTATATCTTTTCTTTTGTAGAGCGTCCTTTTTGTTGACCCAAAAATATAAATGTGAAGCCGTCTATCTTAGCAATACCACCAATTAAGGAGTGATCATTCGCATAAGCACGATCACCACAGAGCTCAGTAAACTCATCAAAAATTTTATCGATATAGTCTAAAGTGTAAAGCCTTTGAGGATGCCTTGCCAGTTGTGAAATTTGCCAATCAGAAAGAGAAGAAAAAATTTTCTTTGTCAGTAGCTCGCTTTTTAATTTTAGAGAATCCATCTCCTTTGCGATATCAGCATCATCTTTGATACTTTCTAAAGCATCAATCTTATCTTCAAGTTCGGCAATCGGCTGTTCAAAGTCAAGATAATTTAAGTTCATTTAAGGGCTCAATGATAGTAAATAATTAATGATAATTATAGCAGATGCAATGTTTATAATCTTCCAATGGATTTGTTTACCTTGCTATCATTAACGTTTGCTACTTTTGTATATGCAATTTCACCAGGACCTGGTTTATTTGCAGTATTGGCAATCTCAACTAGATATGGCCCTATTCCAGCCATCTGGCTTTCGCTTGGGCATACTATAGGTGACATTATCTATGTTGCGCTTGCAATGTTGACGCTCAATGTCTTGTCTGACGTAATTAGTAATAGTATGCTTTATGTGAAAATACTAGGCGCATCCTATTTAATTTATATTGGTTATCAGCAGTGGCGTTCAAAAGGCATTAGTTTTGAGCAATCAAGTCAGAAAAATTCTACCTTGAAGCTTTTGATGGCAGGCTTTGTAGTTGGAGTAACAAATCCAAAAACAATTATTTTTTATCTGTCTTTTCTACCAATTATTATTGATTTAAATAACTTAACAGTTGTAACTGAAATTGAAGTGATATCAGTTATAGGATTTACCGTCTTTTTTGTTCTTAGTCTTGCAAACATAATGGGTATTAAGCTTAGAAAGCATATTGAAAATCCAA
>JAPYSK010000018.1 GCA_029936515.1 Candidatus Thioglobus sp. | reverse complement strand
CGAAAGGCGACAATTATCCCATATTTTTTTAAATTTAGCAAAGCCTATTTTTTATTAAAACCTTTGTCTTAAAATAAAAAGCAAAGGAGTCAACTAAAAAATATATAAGCCAAAAAAACACTCAATATAATTATTTATTTTTAACAAATATAAAGAGCATAGTTGGTTATATGGTTGCTCAATTTAACTCACCATGGGCACTACCAATGTTTCGAAAAAACGAGCTAATGGTTAAGATAAAAAATAATAAGTAATTATTTTTTAGTCTTCTATCTTAATATCTCTAGCAAGATGTTGCTGAAATTGTAGTAAAGTGAGCTAAATATCTTGGCAAGATAGAATCAATAAAGTGGCCTACAGATTTAGTTTTAGATTCAAAAAACTCAGATGAAACCTTTTTATTTTCAAAGGCAGCTTTTGCCTTTTCAAGGCTTTTTAGCATTTGCCAGGCTGCAGTAATTGTTCCTAACATCATTAGCATATCAAAAGCTATCATTCCTAGATAATGTTTGTTTTCAGAATTATTTAGCACAAGAGAAGAGGCCTCTTCTAGAGCTATTAACGATTCTTTAAAGCGATCTAATTGAGCTTTTGAAAGCAAGGTGTCAGGAGATATTTGGTTGGAAAAAGCTTTCATTTCTAATATCAGTTCTTTTATTCCTAAGCCACCATCTCCCGTAATTTTTCTACCAACAAGGTCCATTGACTGAATTCCATTTGTTCCTTCGTATATTGGCAGTATTCGGGCGTCTCTAAAAATCTGGGCAATGCCAGTTTCTTCAATATAGCCCATACCTCCATGGCATTGAAGGCTCAAAGAGGCAACCTCTTGAGCTGTTTCTGTACACCATCCTTTAACGATTGGTGTGAGGAGGCCTAGCCTTCTATTATGTCGCGCTAGCATTTCAGTTGGCAAGTCTCCAGCAGCCATATCAACCTCAGCACAAGCGGTATAGGTAAGAGCTCGAGCAGCCTCAGTAATAGACCTCATTGTTGCTAGCATTCGTTTAACATCAGGATGTCTAATGATTGGCCCAGCATCGGTATATCCAGGTGCAACACCTTGGACGCGTTCTTTGCAAAAGCTAAGTGTCTGCTGATAGGCACGCTCTGCTATTGAAACGCCTTGTAAGCCAACCGTTAGTCTTGCATTGTTCATCATTGTAAACATACACTGTATGCCTTTATTTTCTTCACCAATCAAGTAACCTATTGCGCCAGTTTTATCACCATAACTCATTACACATGTAGGGCAAGCATGAATTCCAATTTTGTCTTCTAAAGATAGCGCTTTAAGATCGTTTGGCTCACCCAAAGAGCCATCTTCATTTACAAGTATTTTGGGAACTAAAAATAGTGAAATACCTTTAACCCCTGCGGGTGCGTCAGGCAGGCGTGCTAAAACTAAATGCACAATATTTTCTGTCATATCATGCTCACCCCAGGTAATATATATTTTCTGACCTCTTATTAAATAATGATCCTTTTCTGGGATTGCTCGAGTTTTGAGTGCTCCTACATCAGTACCTGCATCACCCTCAGTAAGGTTCATTGTTCCACTCCACTCACCTGAGATTAGTTTTGGCAGGTAGCGCTGTTTTAATTCTTCACTGGCATTATGTGTTATTGCCTCTACCGCGCCTTGTGTTAGCAGTGGACAAAGCCCCCAAGACATATTGGCAGAGTGCCACATTTCTTGAACGCTTGCTGCAACAACAAATGGCACACCTTGACCACCATATGCTGTATCAAACTGAAGTGACCCCCATCCACCTTCTACATAGTGCTGGTAGGCCTCTTTAAAGCCCTTGGCAGTTGTTACTTCTCCAGAGCTATTAATTTTTAATCCTTCAAGGTCAGCAGGTTTATTAATAGGTTCTATTTCTTCTTTTGCAAGTTTGCCGGCAGCATCAAGAACCGTTTCAATTATGTCTACTGTAGAAGTGTCAAGTCCAGCCTCTTCGCAGACCTTTTCAAGCCCAACTACCTCTTTTAAAACAAATCCCATATCTTCTACTGGGGCAGTATAGTGTGACATTAAGTTTCTCCAATATTACTTAGAGTTGCACGAAGCTCATGCTTTTGAATTTTCCCTGTTGCTGTTTTAGGTAATGGGCCAAAGACAACTTTTTGTGGTCTTTTAAACTTAGCCATATTTTCTTTACAAAAGCTAATAAGCTCATCTTCTGAAGTATTTTCACCTGCCTTTAGCTCTACAAAAGCACAAGGCGTTTCTCCCCAAACTTCATCTGGCATCGCTACGACAGCAGCTTCTCCAACTGATGGGTGTTGGTAAAGTACGTTTTCAATTTCTACAGAAGAAATGTTTTCACCACCAGATATGATGATATCTTTTGACCTATCTTTGATTTGAATGTATCCATCAGTGTGAATTACTGCTAGGTCACCACTATGAAACCAGTCATCTGCAAAAGCCTCTTCGGTTGCTTTAGGGTTGTTTAAATAACCCATCATGCAGGTATTACAACGAATCACTATCTCACCAATAGTCTCACCATCTGCAGGAACATGTTTGCCAGTTGTTTGATCAATGACACTTACATCCTCAGTCATTGGAAAGCGAACACCTTGTCGTGATGTTAATCTTGCCATCTCTGCTGGGCTTTTGTTAAGCCATGAAGGCTGAGGTGCCGCTTGAAGAATATGACCATAGGTTTCAGTGAGACCATAAACGTGCATAACATTAAAGCCTAGTGACATCATACTTTCGAGAACTTTCGCTGGCGGCGGAGCTCCAGCAGTCATAACTTTTATTTCACGGTCAAAAGACTTTTGTATTTTCTTTGGTGCATTGGCAAGCATATTGAGCATAATCGGCGCACCTCCAAAGTGCGTTACAGATTGCTTCTCTAGTAAATTAAAAACCTTCTCTGGAGAGAATGTTCTTAGGCATACAACTGTCCCTGCGACTGCTGCTATGGTCCAAGCATGCCCCCAACCATTGCAGTGAAACATTGGAACTGAATAGAGGTATACAGGGTGGTTTGGAAGCTCCCAACCAATAACCGTGCCCATGCTCATTAGATAAGAACCGCGATGATGATAAACAACACCCTTTGGTCGCCCTGTTGTTCCTGATGTATAGTTAAGTGACAGTGGCTGCCATTCATCATAAGGCCTATGCCATTCAAATAATGGATCACCATCACTAACCAACGACTCATATTTAATGATATTTTCAGAAACTTCAGGCCTAGAGTCAGAAAACTCATCTTCAATTACAACCACTTTTGGACTTGCTGAACAAGCTGAAAGTGATTCAGACGCGACTTCAAAAAGCTCCCTATCAACTAAAAGAATTTTTGCATTGCTGTCATCAAGAATATGTGCAATTGTTACAGCATCAAGACGAATATTTATTGTATTGAGAACGGCACCCGCCATCGGAATAGAAAAATGAGACTCAAACATTTCTGGGGTATTGAATGCCAATACTGATACCGTGTCCCCTTGCTTAATCCCAAGATTAACTAGGCTAGAAGCTATACGAACGCAGCGCTCCCTTGACTCACTCCATGAGTACTCTCTATTTTCATAAATGACAGCTTTATGTTGGCCATAGATGTCAGCAGTTCTGTGTAAGAATGAAATTGGGGTAAGAGGAACAAAGTTAGCAGGATTTTTGTTCATAGTAAGATCTATTAATTTCTAAGTGTTATGCCATTATCTAACATGGCCACAATCCTTGCTTGAGTTTCTGCAGTTTGAGCGAGCGTTATAAATGAAGAACGCTCAGCATCTAAGATGTCTTGCTCAGTAAAAACTGTTCCAGTTGGGCAATCCCCGCCAGAGACAATTCGAGCAATTTCAGTTCCTACAGTAACATCATGCGGAGTAAGCATTCCTTTATCATGATTAACCTTAAGCCATTGAAGCATTTCTTGAAAGTGATCCGTTCCTGAAAGCGCTAGTGGTTTTCTGGCCTTAGTTTTTTTAGTTTTATCTAATGAGGACAGCGCAATGTTTAGGATATAGTCTCGGTTCATATGAAAAATGTCATCAGTCTTTCTCATGGATAGATTATCAGCCTCTTTTGGAGAGTTGGCACGCCTACCAAGACCAATATTCATGAATGATTTCCATGATGCCTTATGGATATCACCCAAATTTTCAGCCCATCTATAAAGGGTTTCTTTGCAACCACCTCCTGCAGGAACTACTCCTACAAAAGATTCAACGAGGCCCATGACTGAGTTAGCATGACTCACAACATGGTCGGCATGAAGGACGACCTCAAAGCCACCTCCAATCGACATCCCTACCGGTGCTGCAATAACAGGAAGCTTAGTGCTTCTCATTTTTAACATAGTATCCTGAAAGTAAACAAGAAAAGCATCTAGCGAATCATAGTCATTTTTTTCAAAGCAATTTCTAACACTCCAAAGGCTTACACCACATGAGAAGTGCTGAAAGTCGTTGTGTATCACAACACCACGTAAGCCCATTTTTTCAGATTCAGATAAGGCATCAGACAGCATGTCTAATGAGCCAGCATCAAGTGCATTTGCCTTAGAGTGAAACTCAATAACGGCTGCACCTTCATATTCATACCAGCTAGCAGACTCGTTAGAGTTTATTGCCTTAAGTGTTTGCCGTACTTCAGAGAACCTAAGGACGCCACTCGACCTAACAATTGGTTTCACGCTTCCATCTATCCCAAGAAAACTCAGTCCAGATTCTGAGCCACTATAAAATTTATTTGAGTGGCTTTTTAGAAGGAAGCTTGGAACATCTCTTCCGTCACTTTTTAGTCTGTCTACAAAGTACTCAATCCCAATCTCATCTAAAAGTTCAAAAGGGCCTTTTACCCAGTTATAGCCTAACTTCATGGCATCATCTATTTGAGTTAAATCTTCGGTCACTTCGGGTACAAGTGATGCGGCGTAGCAGAGTGTCTCGGAGAGAACGCGCCAAATATAAAGCCCATAGGGACTGTTATCACTAAGAATTACAGAGATGCCATTTTTTTCAGCCAAATCAAGAAGCGGTGTTTTTAGACGTTCATGAGTAACATAGTCTCCATTAGAGAGATTAATTACCTTTCTTTCATCACCATCTTGTTTATAAAAGCCTTTGTCATTTTTGTTTCCAGTTTGACCATTGGTAATCATATTTGTCATAAAGCCAATTGGAGATGAGTATTTATGAAACGCATCATTTTCAGGCAGGATGCTAACCAGACTTTTAACTACATCTGCCATGAGGTCAATGCCAATTAAGTCGTATAGACCGAAGACACCAGTTTTTGGAAGTCCTAAAGGCCTACCAAAAAAAGCGTCGGCTTCGGTAGGAGATAACTTTAAATCAAAGGCATTATGAAGCGCACACTGTATAGCAAAAACGCCCACTCGGTTTGCAAGAAAACCTGGCGTGTCAGAGCAGGAAACAACGCCCTTGCCTAAACTAATTTCGCTAAACTGATAAAGTGTAGCAATAACATCATCCCTGGTTAACTCACCCCTTACTAATTCAAGGAGTCTCATAAATCGCACAGGATTAAAAAAATGAGTAATTGCAAAGCGCTCACAAAACGCAGAAGACATACCTTCAGTTAAAAGCTTAATTGGAATCGTTGAGGTGTTAGAGGTTATGATTGTTGATTCTTTGCAGGTGTCATTTAGTCTTCGGTAGAGAGCTTGTTTAATATCAAGTCTTTCAACAACAGCTTCAGCAACCCAGTCGCAATCTTCTAGCTCATGAAAGTGATCCCTAGTGTTCCCAAGATTTATAAGTTTTTCAGCTTCTTCGCTCATAAGCCCTGGCATGTCTGGATCCTTAAGTCTCTCTAATCCTTTGTTTGATAACTTGTTAACGTTCTCACCATCACTAGGAAGATCGAGTAGCCAAACTTCGACCCCTGCATTTGAAACTTGACCTGCAATTCCAGCACCCATCGTTCCGGCGCCAATAACGCCAACTTTTTTGATTTGATTTGACATTAGGTGTTTTTTAAAATAAATGATTTGATAGCATCAAGAGTGTTTTTTGGTGACTCAATCGGAAGCATATGCCCCGCATTAGAAATAGCTGTGGTTTCTGCGTTTAGCAAGCCTGCTAACTCTAAGCCAAATCGATATGGTGTATTTTTGTCTTCGGTTGCAAGAATTACATTTGACGGAATATGGGCATTTTTAGCACAATTTATTCCATTTTTATATTCAGTACAAGCGATAAGATCTTCTGCTAGAGGGTTGTTAGACATAATTTGCATACCAATACCTATAGGCTGCATGCCAGGGATGGCGCTAACTCCAGACTTTGATTGACTACCAAATCCCCATTTAAGCAACATTTCGGCAGCATCACCAGGTGTTTTTTTGGCCGCTTCAACTAGAGCTTCATTTACAGGTATAGAAGTAGCGCTTGCGACTGCGGTTAATGTTTTTAATTCAGCTCTTAAACAGCTGACCGCCTCTAGTGCAACTAGGAAGCCCTGAGAGTGTCCTACTAGATGTATCGATTCACAGCCAGCTACTTTGAGGGCTTTTACAAGCCATTTGCCCATGCCTTCAATAGATTTTATGGGCTCGCCTTCTGAAAGACTATGACCTGGAAAGTCAGGAGCAAATACGGAAAACCCATGAAAGGCAAACCATCTCGCTTGCAGGGCCCAGGACCTATGGTCTAGTCCACTTCCATGGATAAAAACTACCGTCGGTTTTTTTGGATTAAATGTGCAGCCACCGGTTGCAACAAAAGTATTATGCCCATCAACAACAATATTCATTATGAAGTAGCTTTATCGACTGCTTTAAGTCCTGCTTTAAAGTCATTAATGATATCGTCTATAGACTCAAGGCCTACAGATACACGTATTAAGTCAGGACTACTTCCAGAAGCTTTCATTGCCTCATCATCAAGGCGAGAGTGAGTAGTGCTTGCTGGATGAAGAACTAGAGTTCTTGAGTCACCGACGTTTGCTAAATTAGACGATAATTTGAGTGCATCAATAAATGCTGCGCCACCCTCTCTGCCACCTTTGACGCCAAAACATAGCATTGAGCCAGCGCCATTTGGAAACAAGATTTTTGCAACTTCATGTGTCGGGTTTTCTGGCAGATCTGGATGATTAACCCACATAACAGGTGATTGTTCTAGGAGCCACTTAGAGAGTTTAACAGCATTCTTTACATGTTGATTCATTCGCAGAGTCAGAGTTTCAACCCCTTGAAGTAGCAAAAATGCACTATGAGGACTCATAGCAGGACCAAAGTCTCTCATAGATTCTGCTCTAATTTTCATAGACAAGGCTGATGGCCCAAACTCCTCCCAGAAGTTTATGCCATGAAAAGGTTCATATGGTGTTGTTAAAGTAGGGTGTTTTTTACTAGAACCCCAGTCGAAAGAGCCGCCATCTACTATTACGCCTCCTACCGCTACGCCGTGACCACCAATCCATTTAGTTACAGAGTGAACAACAACATCAGCCCCATGATCGAAGGGCTTGCAAAGTGCTGGAGTTGCAAAAGTAGCATCTATTACAAGAGGGAGTTTGTTTTGATGGGCAATTTTAGAAATTTTAGGCAGGTCAGAAACCTCAAGCCCAGGATTTCCTATTGACTCACAAAAAACAAGTTTTGTATTATCTTGAATAGCTTCCTTTAAAGCTTTTTCATCATTTATTGAGATAAAAGTACAATCAATATTAAATCTTTTAAGGGTGTGCTTGAGCAGAGTTCCTGTCGAGCCATAGATCTGTGAGGCGCTTACAATATGGTCGCCAGCAGAACAAAGCGTCATAAATGTAACAAAAAGTGCGCTCATTCCTGAGGCAGTGCAGATCGCACCTACGCCACCTTCTAGAGCCGCAATTCTTTGCTCTAAAACCGCAACTGTTGGATTGGTCATTCGACTGTATATATGGCCGCCTTTTTCAATATTAAAAAGAGCAGCGGCATCATCAACCGTTTCAAAAACATATGAGGTTGTTTGGTACACAGGAACCGCTCTGCTGCCAAAGGAGGGTTCAGGCTGATATCCAGTATGTAAAGATATTGTTTCAGGACCAAAGAAGGATGATTTTCCCATAAACGTTCAGATTAAAAAAAGAGAGAATATTTTCTCACATATGGATGCTAAGTGGTTTTAAATTTCCTTTTAAAACTTAAACTGCCAAGGCAAGCTCTGAACGCATTTCGTCAATTGTTGACTTGTAATTTTCAGTATTAAAAATTGCAGAACCTGCAACAAACGTATCGGCTCCAGCTGAGGCAATCTCTCTGATATTGTTGGTTTTTACTCCGCCATCAATTTCTAGCCTTGTACTAAGATTCCTGTCATCAATTATTTTTCGAACAACCCTAAGTTTTTCGAGTGAAGAGGGGATAAAAGACTGGCCACCAAAACCCGGGTTTACAGACATCAATAAAACCATGTCGAGTTGCTCAATGACATGCTCAAGGTAATGAAGTGAAGTTGCTGGATTAAATACTAAGCCCGCTTTACATCCGCTTTCTTTTATGAGTCCAATTGTACGGTCTATATGTTCAGATGCCTCTGGATGGAAAGTAATATAGGAGGCTCCTGCTTTTGCAAAATCAGGAATGATTCTGTCAACTGGCTTTACCATTAAGTGGACATCAATTGGTGCAGTAACTCCATGACTTCTTAGAGCATCACAAACCAAGGGGCCAATTGTTAGATTTGGGACATAGTGATTATCCATCACATCAAAATGAACAATATCAGCACCAGAGACTAGAACATTGTCTACCTCTTCACCAAGCTTAGCGAAGTCTGCTGAAAGTATTGAGGGGGCTATAAAATTCTGTTGCTTCATGGGGTTCTCCGTTTATTTTTGATCTGTTATAAGGTTTTGGCCTGTCATTTCTTTTGGTTTTTCAATATCCATAAGTGCTAATAATGTAGGCGCTATATCGGCAAGTGTACCAACAAGAGGTTCTAATAGGGAAGCTTTCCTTTTCCCAATATAAATGAGCGGTACGGGATTTGTTGTATGAGCAGTATGGTTTTTATGTGTTTTTGGATCAATCATTTGCTCTGCATTTCCATGATCAGCAGTAACAAGTATTTCAGTGCCAGTATCGAGACAAGTTTGATGAATTTGTCCTAGACAATTATCTACAGCCTCAACCGCCATAATTGCCGCTTTAAGTTTTCCACTATGACCTACCATGTCTGTGTTGGCGAAATTACAAACTATCAAACTGTATTTATTTGACTTAATCTCCTCAACTAGATTATCAGTTAATTCATATGCACTCATTTCTGGTTTTAAGTCATAAGTTTTAACATCTGGGGATTGAATAAGTTTTCTTTCTTCTCCAGGAAGTTGAGCTTCAACGCCGCCATTAAAGAAGAACGTTACATGAGCATATTTCTCAGTTTCAGCAATTCTTAGTTGTTTTAAACCAAGGCTCGACAAATAGTAGCCTAGCGTATTAACAACTGTAATTGGTGGATATGCACACTCTAGATTAAAGTCTTTCTTATATTCTGTGAGACAGATAAAATTAGTGGCTTTAAATGATTCTCTCTCAAAAGCTTGAAAGGTACTTGAGGTCAATGCCTGAGTGATTTCCCTAGCACGATCAGCACGATAGTTCATAAAAATTACAGCATCACCTTCATTAATCATAACCGATTTACCAACAGTTGTAGGCGCAATAAATTCATCAGTTTCGCCTGCTGCATAAGCCATTTGAATTGCGCTTATTGTAGAATCTGCCTGTCTCTCACTTTTTCCAGTTGAGATTAAGCGATAGGCCTTTGAAATCCTCTCCCATCGATTATCCCTGTCCATAGCATAGAAGCGTCCTACTACAGAAACAATCCTCCCAATTTGTAGTTCATTTATTTTTGTCTCTAACAGTTCAACAAATTCTCCTGCACTATTTGGAGGCGTATCACGACCATCAGTAATGACATGAAAATAGACCTGTTTGCAGCCTTGTTGTTTTGCCAGCTCTAAAACTGCATGCATATGGTTTTGATGAGAATGAACACCTCCATCTGATAAAAGTCCGAGAATGTGAACGGCTTTATCATTTTTATTTGTATCCTTTAGAGCTTGACATAGAGAACTATTTTTAAAGAATTCACCACTTTCAATATCGTTTTCAATCCTTGTCAAATCTTGCTCAATAAGTCGTCCAGATCCGATGGTTAAGTGCCCTACTTCGGAATTTCCCATTTGCCCATCAGGAAGGCCAACACTTGCTCCAGATGTGCCTATTAAAGTATTAGGATATTTAGTTACGAAGTGATCCCAGTTAGGTGTATTAGCCAATGCAATAGCATTGTTTTCAGCGGATGGAGAGTACCCCCATCCATCTAAAATTAACAATAATTTTGTATTTTGCATTATTAAATTAATGTTTAGACATTAAATAAAAAATGAACTACATCACCATCTTTGACAATGTATTCTTTTCCTTCGGAGCGTAATTTGCCTGCATCTTTAGCTCCTTTTTCGCCTTTATTTTTAACAAAGTCGTCAAATGAAATCGTTTCTGCTCTTATAAAGCCCTTTTCAAAGTCACCATGAATTTTACCTGCTGCAACTGGTGCTGAATCCCCAATGTTAATTGTCCATGCTCTAACCTCTTTAACCCCTGCAGTAAAGTATGTTTGTAGTCCAAGCAAAGAGTACCCTGCATTAATCAAGCGATCAAGTCCAGATTCAGCTTGACCCATTTCTTCTAAAAATCCTTGCTTATCTTCATCATCAAGCTCTGCAATTTCAGCTTCTATATCTGCACAAATAGCAACAACTTGACTATTTTCATTATTTGCATAATCTAACAATTTTGTCAAATGTGAGTTATCAGTAAAGCCGCTTTCATTGACATTGCCAACATAAAGAACAGGCTTTGATGTAAGAAGCTGCAATCCCTTTAACAGCTTTTGTTCTTCTTCGTTATACTCAAGCGACCTAACCGCGTACCCTTGTTCTAGTATTGGAAGAATTTTTTCAAGTAGGTTTTTTAAGGGCAACCCTTCTTTTTGCCCTCCTTTACAGTTTTTAATCGCTTTTTGGTAAGCTTTTTCAGCTGTACAAAGGTCTGCTAATGCGAGCTCAGTGTTGATGATTTCAACATCATCAATAGGACTAACTTTTCCTGATACATGAATAATATCATCATTTTCAAAGCATCGAACTACGTGGAGTATTGCATCAGTCTCGCGAATATTTGATAGAAATTGATTGCCCAACCCTTCACCTTTTGAAGCACCTTCAACGAGTCCGGCAATGTCAACAAACTCCATTGTGGTTGGTAAAATTTTCTCTGGAGAGACAATATTTGCAAGACTCTGTAGCCTAGAATCATTGACTGGGACAATGCCAATATTGGGCTCAATGGTGCAAAAAGGGTAGTTTGCTGAATCTATTCCAGCCTTGGTTAGTGCATTAAAAAGGGTTGATTTGCCAACATTTGGAAGGCCTACAATGCCACATTTAAATCCCATTAAGTTGCTCCATTATTCTGTGTGCAGGCGTTTCATAGCCTCTTCAAAATCTCCATTTGCAAGAGACTCAATAACCCTCAGTGCATCTGCCATTCCCTGTTCGATTAATAACATCTCAGAATTACCTGGCGCGTTTAATACAAAGTCCACAACGTCATTTTTAGTTCCTGGGTGTCCAATCCCAATCCTTAGGCGATAAAAGTTATTTGTATTTAGCGCCTTAATTGTGTCTCTCAGGCCATTATGTCCACCATGACCACCACCCATTTTTAGTTTGACTGAGCCAGCAGGAAGGTCAAGCTCATCATGGACCACTAAAATCTCTTCAGGCTTAATATTGTAGTAACTTGAGAGGCTTTTTATAGCGCCGCCCGAGTTATTCATAAAATTCTGCGGCTTTAGTAGGTAGATCTTTATAACACCAAAATGTATCGCACAAGCTTCACCTAAAAACTTTGATTGAATACTAAATTTTGACCCTAAATTAGCTGCCAAAGACTCAATAAACCAAAAGCCCGCGTTGTGACGATGTGTTTGATAATCCTTTCCTGGGTTTCCCAGTCCAACAATTAGTTTAATCATTACAACGCTTTGTTTGTATGCTTATTGAGTCAATAAGACTAGCCACATTTTACTCTTCTTCTGAGTCACCGTCTTTTGAGTCATCAGAGCCTTCAGATTGGTCTTCACCATCTGCTTCAGAATCACCAGATTCTAAGCTCTCTTCTTCCTCTTCTTCTTCTTCTTCTATAATCTTAGGTTCAGAAACAGAGCAGATAGTTTGATCGTGAGCTTCAACATCCTCATGTTGAAGTGAAGTAATAATAACCCCTTCTGGCAATATAAGATCAGTTAAGGTAAGGTGCTCACCAAGTTCAAGGTTTGTAACATCTACATTAATACCGTGAGGTAAGTCCTGTGGTAAGCATGATATCTCAATAGAAACAACAAATTGATTTAGCATGTTGCCAAGCCTTAAGGCCTCATTCTCTTCCATTCCAATATAGTGTAATGGCGTAGTTGTAATCAGAGCATGTTTCGCATCAACGCGCAAAAAATCTACATGAAAAACAGTATTTTTTGCTGGGTGGCGCTGTATATCCTTGATAACAACAGAGTCTTTTGATTTTCCCACCACTAAGTCTAGAACAGAAGTAAAAGTATTTTCATCTTCTAGTAGGTGAGTAATTTCATGAATGTTTAGCGAAATCATTAGTGGTTCTTTAGTTCCACCATAGATAATACTAGGTACCTTTTCTTCTTTTCTCAGGCGGCGGCTCGCACCTTTCCCCTGGTCTTCACGCACTAAGGCGTTTACAGTTATACTCATTTTAAGTCTCCAATAAATGAAAAAACACCACGTTAAGTGATGCAACCAATGTTGCCTATCTTGCGACCAGATAGGCTGGAGGGTATTTTACCCGATTTTTTTCCCCTTGTCGCTAATCTTCCTTTTAGAGTGACCTGAGCCAAAAAAGAAAACTCAGTGCTGAACTAACACCTGCAAATATCCAAAGCGACTGAGTCGCGAACACTCCTGCAAGTATAAGTAGAGCAGAAGAAGATATGACCGCGCGCTGTTTAGAGGAGTTTTCTCGAAGTTGAGCCATGATAGCATCAGTTTGTTTTTTTGTAGCCTCTTGATGAAGGTTGCCGCTTTCAATTTGCTTTAAAGCGTTAATGGTTAGCATAGGAAGATGTGGTAATTCTGCAATAAGCTCAGGTAGCTGATCTGAGATTTTTTTGATAGAATTCTTTAGGCTATATTTATCTTTGGCTAGTTTTTCTAGGAACGGTTTTGCAGTTGCCCAAAGATCGAGATCCGGATATAGTGTTCGACCCAAGCCCTCTATATTTAGAAGTGTCTTGTCTAGTAGTAGCAATTGAGGTTGGATTGACATATCAAAGCGCTTGGCTTCTTTTAATAGGCTTAATAACACTTGTCCAAAAGAAATTTCACTCAAAGGCTTTTGAAATATTGGTTCACAAACACTTCTAATGGCGTTTTCAAACTCTAAAACATTAGTTCCTTCGGGCACCCATCCCGACTCAAGGTGAACCTGAGCAACTCTCTTATAGTCCTGATTAAAGAACGCTAAAAAGTTTTGCGCAAGATAATACTGGTCGGCGTCACTCAAAGTTCCCATAATGCCAAAATCCACACCAATATATTGATCGTTTTTGCCAACAAAAATATTACCGGGATGCATATCTGCATGGAAAAAATTATGTTCAAAAACCTGAGTAAAGAAAATTACTACACCATTTTCAGCTAGGGTCTTTAGGTCTGTTTTATTCTTTTTTAACACATCAATATTGCTAATAGGTGTGCCATAAATACGCTCGGTAACCAATATATTTGAACGGCAGAGGTCCCAGTAGACTTTCGGTACATATAGGAGGTTTGAATCACTAAAGTTTTTTCTTAGTAATGAGGCATTTGCAGCCTCGGTCATCATATTCAATTCTTTATAAATGATACGCTCAAATTCAGCAACTGCCTCCTGTGGGCGAAGCCTTTTGCCGTCAGGATGTTTTTCGGCTAAGCGAGCAAACGCATATAGTAAACGCACATCACGCTTTATTTGTTTTTTAATTCCTGGACGCACAACCTTAATGATTATTTCCTCGCCACCAAGCGTGATTGCACTATGAACCTGAGCAATGGATGCAGAAGCAAGTGGTTCGTCGTCAAAAGAGGAAAAGAGACTGGCAACACTTTCTCCTAAGCTTTTTTCGATGACTAATTTAGAGTCTTTTGCAGGGAAAGGTGGGCACTTGTCTTGAAGTTTCGCTAATTCATCCCCTATATCATCTGGCAAAAGGTCTCTTCTGGTTGATAGAGTTTGCCCAAATTTTATAAAGATTGGGCCAAGCTCCTCTAGCGCTAATCGAATCCTCTCACCTCTTGAGAGCTTGCTCGATGGGAAATAATGCCATGGCGTTAGATAAATTAGTGGTCTAAAGCTTTTTAGAAGGGCTGTTGACAGGACAAGGTTATCTAGTCGGTATCGAATAAGAATCCTAGAGATGCCAATAAAACGAAAAAAACTTCTCATCTAAGACGCCTTATTTTTAAAAATTTTCGATCTGCTAGGGGCTACTAAAAGCGTGGTTAATTCATTTTTAAAGTTCTCAAAGATCTCACCTGTATCTTGAATGGACTTTCCTTTAATAACGTTGAGGGTTTTGCCAAGCTGGTGAGCAATAATATCACCAGTATATTGAGAGACAAGCTCCTCAATATCAATTGATGATAGCGCCATCAAATCTGCTAATTGTTGAGCTGTTTTAATACTGCCATTAATTTCAATTTCATCGTTCTCAATTAACTCTTCAAAAGAAGCGCCATTAAATAAAGATAAAAAAGCTTTTTTATTGAGTGTGATATCAACATCGACGCTATCTTGTGCATTATTCTCAATGACAAAAACACGTGAATTTGCAAACATGAAAAATAGCTTTAAATCTATATCATGGAAACTGATTCCAATAAGGCTATCATCAAGACGTTCAGTTTGAATACTGTTGGTATTAATTAGATGGTTTAGAGATTTTTCAATGGCAAGGCGAAACATTTTATTAAGTTTTTATTGCTTTATGAAGTGCCACTATGCCGCCAGACAAATTGTGATATTCACAAAAACCAAACCCAGCATCAAGCGCCATGGCTTTAAGCGTTTCTTGATCTGGATGTTTGCGAATTGACTCAGCAAGATACTGATAGCTATCCTCATCATTTGCAAAGAATTGACCTAATTTAGGTATGAGATTAAACGAGTATGCGTCGTATATCTTTTCAAGCATTTCATTTTCAACTTTAGAGAACTCTAATACCAGTAAAGATCCTCCTTTTTTTAAGACTCTATGCATTTGTTTAAGAGCAATATTCTTATGGGTTACATTTCTTAAGCCAAAAGCAATACTTACGCAATCGAACGTATTATCTTCAAATGGAAGTGATTCCGCATTTGCCTGAATAAAATCAACATCAATAACGCCATGATTAATTAGATTTTTGCGGCCTTCTTCAAGCATTGAGCCATTAATATCTGACAAGATAACTTTCCCAGAATCTCCAACTTTTTTTCTAAATTTGATAGCTAGATCGCCAGTTCCACCAGCGATATCTAGCACTTTATCACCCTTAGAAACATTACTACTGGCAATTGTATAATTTTTCCATAGTCGATGCGTGCCCAATGACATAACATCATTCATAAGATCATACTTGCTTGCAACTGAGTCAAATACACCCTTAACTAGACCTTGCTTTTGATCAACATCAACCTGTTGAAAGCCAAAGTGTGTAGTCTTTTCCATGCTTATCTAACAGGGTAGTCCCTAAAATCCGCACCAGTATATATTTGTGTTGGTCTAAAGATTTTATTGTGACTCACTTGTTCGTGCCAGTGTGCTACCCACCCTGCTGAACGCGCCATAGCAAAGATTGAGGTGAAGTGCTCTTTGGTAAATTTAAATAATTCAGCGTAAAGAATACCCGAGTAAAAGTCGACATTTGGATAAACACCCTTGTGAGACAATAGCTCGTCACAGATGCTTTCGACCTCCAGTGCTGTCTCAAAGCGCTCAGATAAATTGTGGCCAGATTTGTTGACATAAGTTTTAATCATTTGCTCAAGAATTGTTGCACGAGGATCTTTTGTTTTGTATTCACGATGACCCATACCCCAGATTACTTTTTTGTTTTTGAGTCTATCTTCTATCCAGCCACGCGCATTTTTTGGAGGCCCTATTTCGTCAAGCATAAGTAGAACGTTTTCATTTGCGTTGCCATGCAAAGGCCCTGCAAGAGTTCCAACTCCTGCGGCAATTGAAGCAAAAGGGTTTGCGAGTGAAGACGCCGTTACCATGGTTGAAAAGGTAGATGCATTAATTGTGTGCTCAGCATGTAAAATTAAGCAAGCGTCTAAAAGACTGATGATTTCTGGATCAGACTCCTCTCCAAAGCACATGTACATAAAGTTTTCAGCATAAGACATCGTTTTGCTTGGCGGGATTGGATCGTATCCTCTGCTAATACGAGTCCACATTGCGACCAAAGTGCTCATATTTGAGATAATCTTTACGAGTGCATTTTGAGTGTAAGCTGAATCTGGTTCTGAGGCGCCAGCACCTGGGTAAAAAGTGGCCATGGAGGCTATTGCAGTTTGAAGTACGTCCATTGAGTGTCCTTCTGATGGAAGCGACCAAAGCAAATGGCGGATTTTGCGCTTTACCTCATAGCGTCTTTGTAAAAGATCTTTAAAGTCACAAAGCTCTGTATGAGTCGGCAACTCTCCCTGCATTAATAAAAGTGCAGTTTCTTCAAATGATGAGTGCTTAACGAGGTCTTGTATGGAGTAGCCTCTATAGGCAAGTATTCCTTTTTCTCCGTCGATTGAGGAAATTGCTGACTTAGTTGCTGGGACGCCTGCTAAACCTGGTATATATTCTTGCATAATTAATGATTAGTTTTGTTAAACTGAAAAGGAAGAGCCACAACCACAGGTGGTTTTGGCATTGGGGTTGCTAACAATAAAACGAGAGCCCTGGAGATCCTCCAAGTAGTCTACTGTTGAGCCCATAAGGTATTGATAACTCATTGGATCGATAACCAGTTCTACACCTTGTTTATTAACGCCACTATCGCCTTCTTTTAGGTTTTCATCAAAGCTAAAGCCATAAGAGAAGCCAGAGCAACCTCCACCTGTAATATAGACGCGCAATCTTAATGCGGGGTTTTTTTCTTCTTTGATGAGTTGCGCGACTCTGCTTGCTGCGCTATCACTGAAAATTATATCAGCTTCATCTTGAATTTCAACAGCGTCCATGTTCATACTCCAAAATATTTCATATTATAAAAACAACTTTTAAGGCATTAAGCCAATCTGTGAAAGACTTTCATGCTCCTTAAGGCCAAACATTAGGTTCATATTTTGTATAGCTTGGCCCGCGGCCCCCTTAACTAGGTTGTCAATTACTGACATAATTACAAGTTTATTACTGTGTTCAACATACTGAACTGCAATTTGGCAATAGTTTGACGACTTAACCGAGCGTGTTTCAGGATAAGTGCCCTTAGGTAGTATTTTAACAAATTCTTCGTTTTTGTAGGCATTTTCGAAATACGCTTGAACGTCAACACTTGAATCAAGCAGGTCAACATAAATTGTAGCCTCAATTCCTCGAATCATAGGTACAAGGTGAGGAACAAAAGTTAGTCCAACTGGCTCGCCTGCCATAAGCTCGAGTTCTTGTTTTATTTCAGGGAAGTGGCGGTGGCCACTGACGCCATACGCCTTAAAGCTTTCTGATACCTCGCAGAGAAGCATTGCTTGGTTTTCGATTCGTCCAGCGCCGCTAGCTCCAGATTTACAGTCAGCAATGATATTTGAGGGGTCAATCAAATGATTCTCTAGGAGAGGCTTTAGAGCTAAAAGAACGGCTGTAGGGTAACAACCAGGGTTAGCAATTAGGCAAGCATCTTTAATTTCGTCCCTCCTGACTTCAGGTTGGCCATAGACCGCCTCTTTTAAGAGAGCGCTTTGAGAGTGCTCCATGTTGTACCATTGGGACCATAGGTCAGAATCATTAATTCTGAAATCAGCCCCCAAGTCTATAACCTTTATGTCTTTTTCAAGAAAAGATTTAACGCTATTCATAGCGACACCATGGGGTGTTGCGAAGAAAACAATATTACACTCAAATAAAATCTGATCATCAGGTAAAGAATATATTAGTTCTGATATTCCAGCCATGCTAGGGAAAACCTCAGACACCTTTTTGCCCTGAAGCGCTCTAGAGGTAATAGCTATTACCTCGGCATGCTTGTGCTGATGCAGAATTCGTAAAAGCTCAACTCCTGTATAACCTGAACCACCAATAATGCCTACCTTTAAATTCATTAGTGATTCTCTCCGAGCATTTCTTCAAGATAGTGAATATTCATACTACCCTTTCTAAATACTTTATCAGCCATAATCTTTCTTTGAAGAGGAATATTTGTTTTAATTCCATCGATGACCATTTCATCTAACGCATTTTGCATTTTTATAATTGCATTAGCTCGTTTATCACCAAAAGTAATCACTTTTCCAATCATTGAGTCATAGTAAGGCGGAACATTATAACCGTTGTAGATATGTGAGTCTATCCTAACACCAAGACCACCTGCTGCGTGGTATTGCGTAATTTTTCCTGGAGACGGCATAAAGGTAACAGGGTCTTCAGCATTAATCCTACATTCAATTGCATGGCCTTTTATTTGAACTTGGTCTTGAGTCAGCGATAATTTATCACCACCAGCAATTAAAATCTGCTCACGGACAATATCTACACCGGTAATCATTTCAGTAACTGGGTGTTCGACTTGAACTCGTGTATTCATTTCAATAAAGTAAAATTCATCATTGTCAAAAAGAAATTCAAATGTTCCAGCACCGCGATAGTTTATTTGTTTGCATGCCTCTGAACAAATACTGCCTATCTTATTTCGTAGCTCTTCGCTTATACCTGGCGCAGGAGCCTCCTCTACGACCTTTTGGTGGCGACGCTGCATTGAGCAGTCTCTCTCGCCAAGATGAATAGTATTTCCATGTTGGTCGGCAAGAACTTGCACTTCAATATGCCTTGGTGTTGTTAGAAATTTTTCCATGTAGACTTCATCATTACCAAAAAAACTTAAAGCTTCTGTTTTTGTAAGCTCAATAGAGCTAGCTAAATCCTCTTCGGACTCGACAACTCGCATTCCTCTTCCACCACCTCCGCCTGAGGCTTTAATAATTATAGGAAGACCAATTTCTTTAGCAATTTTAAGGCTTCTCTTTGCATTATTATCGAGCGCTCCATTTGAGCCTGGAACACAAGGTACCCCTGAATTTTGCATTGCCTCAATTGCTGCAACTTTGTCACCCATCACTCTAATATTTTCAGCTCTTGGGCCAATAAAAATAAAACCGCTTTTCTCTACTTGATCTGCAAAATCTGCATTTTCAGAAAGAAAGCCATATCCAGGATGAATTGCGTCAGAATGGGTTAATTCAGCCGCACTAATAATGGCTGGAATATTGAGGTAACTATTAATCGAAGGATGCGGGCCAATACAAACCGCTTCATCAGCTAAAAGTACATGCTTAAGTTCTTTATCGGCTGTTGAATATACAGCAACTGTTTGAATATCAAGCTCTTTACAAGCTCGAAGAATGCGTAGTGCTATTTCGCCTCGATTGGCGATTAATACTTTTTTTATAGAACTCATTGAACTATGATTAATGGTTGTCCAAATTCAACTGCTTCGCCATCCTTAACGAGTATCTCTATTACTGTTCCTGAGTGGTCAGCCTCTATTTGATTCATGATTTTCATAGCTTCGATAATACCTATGGTATCACCCTGCTGTATTTTTTGACCCACCGTGATAAATGGCTTAGCTGTTGGTGAGGGCGCTGAATAATACGTTCCTACCATTGGGGATGTTACAGCTTGATTATTAAATTGTGGCTTAGCAATAGATGTTGGTTCTTCTGGACTAGAAGGAGCTATTGTAGGCGCTGGTTGGTGAAAATTTGTTTGAGTTGGCATAGGGGAATTACCAAACCTAGAAATTTTTACCGACTCTTCTCCTTCTTTAATTTCAATTTCTGACATTCCAGATTGCTCTAGAAGTTCCATTAGTTTTTTTACTTTACGAATATCCATTACTTCTCCATATTTTGTTCTTTGCCATTAGTTTTAGTTTAATTACAAATGTATAACCTATGCTTCAAGGCGTGAATGATACCAAGTTTATATTTTTGGCTTATAATTTTTAAATTATTAAACCTCTAAGGCTTGATTCTTAGCTTAGTATTTAGTATAAGGATTCTAACATCTATTTGGCTAAATATAGCGTCTATTCAAAGCATTTAAGGGAATTTCGCTAATATTTATCGCAAATTATTTAGATGTTCAACAAGTTCTTCTGTACTTATTTCTCCGATAATTCGATAGGATCTTTGCTCTAATCCATTTTTAAAAAATAAAAGTGCTGGTGGCCCAACAAGAGAGAATCTTGCCAGCATTGATTGATTAAAACGATTATTATCAGTTACATCTAAAGTAGAGGTAAGAGTCTCTTTTAGTGCTTCATTAACGGCTTTATTAGAGAAAACGACACGTTCTAATTTATTGCAGGTAATACACCAATCTGCATAAAATTTAACAATTAGTAGTTTGTTGCTATTTACAGTTTTAGTGATTTCGGAGCTGAGTTGATCTTCATTTTTTATCATCTTAAATTTAATGATCTTTGATTGTTCTATAGTTTCACCATAAAGGATTGAATCTAAAGGTTTTTGAATATCTCCGCCACCTTTTGCAACTAAAAGCCAAAGAAGAAGACCATAAGCAAATATGATTAATCCTGAAACTTTAAATAAAATATTCCAAATATTAATTTCTTGGGTTAGATTTTTAAAAATACCAATCTTTATAGGTGCATAAGTAAACAAGGCGGCCCAAATCACAAGTGATACAAGTGGGTTTAGAATTCGATCAAGTAAATATAAGGCAACTGCAATCATAAGGAAGCCAAAAATCTGCTTCACATTCTCCATCCATGGACCAGCCTTTGGAAGTGCATTAACTCCCCACCCACAAATTATTATTAATGGAACACCCATTCCTAAGCCCATAGCAAAAAGACTAATGCCGCCTTTTAGTGCACTCCCACCAGCTATAACATAGCTTAGGGCAGTAGCTAAAAAGGGAGTTACACATGGTCCAACAATTAATGCAGAAAGAAACCCCATTATGCTAACCCCAATAAAATTGCCACCACTTTGCTTATTGCTTAGATTGGTAATTTTATTTTGGAAATTAGAAGGCAATTTAATGTCGTAAAACCCAAACATAGAAAACGCAAGGAATATGAAAATTAAACTAAATACAATTAAAACCCATGGAGTTTGCATTATTCCCTGGAGGTTTATGCCAGCTCCAAAGAAACCTGCAGTTGCTCCGATCAATCCGTAAGCAAGTGACATTGAGAATACAAAAGTCAGAGACATTAAAACAGCCTTTAAGTTGCTAGGGGTTTGCTTTTGCCCAACGATAATTCCCGAGAGTATTGGCACCATTGGATATACGCAAGGTGTCCAGGATAATGCTAGTCCAGCTAGGAATGCGGCAAAAAATAATGCCAATCCACCTTGTTGGAATTTTTCTTTTACTCTTAGCTCGCTGGTATTTATTTGTTCTGAAGAAGTGCTAGAGTAGATTTTAGATCCAGTGAGGTCAACTTTAATCGTATCGTTCTGTGGTGGATAGCAAACCCCGCCACTCCAGCAGCCTTGATGTTTAATAATTAAATTAATAGGATTGCTCGTTATATCACTTAGCAAGAGAGTTACTTCTAACGACTCGTCATAAATGCTAACCTCGCCAAAAAACTCATCTACTTTTAATTTGGCTTTTGGGAAAATAGCACTTTCAATTCTAGCACCCTCAGCAACAAAAGATATCTTGTCTTTATAAAGATAGTAGTTATTTTTTATGAACCATGAAACGGTAATTGTCTCTCCATCTACTGAAAGTGCTTTTAATTTAAAGACCTCCTTAACTGGTAGCGGATGTTTTTCGTTTTTTGAGTCATTATCAGATAGTAATAGGCTTGAAGATTCAGCACTACTACTTTGACTTAATTCACTATCCGTATTTAGAGTTTCAGCCCAAGTTTGTGAAAATGGAATCAGTAATAAAAACAGAATAATTGAAAAAAAATGCTTCATAAAATTCTCAAAATTTTAATAACTTTAATTATAGTCTAATCGCAGTTTGTCTCGAGTTGCGTTTCTTCATTGTTGCCAGGCTATTTTGTATAAAATCGATTCTCAATTAACTGAAAAAGCTATTTTAATTAGCGATTTACCAAGTTAATGAATTTTTGGTGTTTTTTTATGAAAAATCTTACTTTAAGCGCGCGTTTAACACCATGGCTTTTTGTTTGGATATGGAGCACGGGCTTTTTAGCTGCTAAATATGGGCTGCCATATGCAGAACCTTTCACTTTGTTATCTTATCGAATTGTTCTTACATTAATAGTAATGTTTTTAATCATGCGAATCAATAAAAGCATTTGGCCGAGTTCTAGATTGGCATTTTTTCACTTAATGGTTACAGGCTTATTGATTCATGGCGTTTACCTTGGAGGTGTTTTCCAGGCTATCAAGTGGGGAATGCCTGCTGGTCTAGCCTCTATGATTATTGGTCTTCAGCCTCTGGGAATGGCATTTATAGCTGGAATAATTCTTCATGAGCGGGTTTCTAGAAAACAATGGATGGGTTTAATCATTGGACTTGTAGGACTATATTTGGTTTTATTTGAAAGATTTGATTTTGCTATTGAAGGTTTGTTTAGTGGTTTTTCTTTTTGGGCAATTTTGGTTGTCTTTGTATCTCTATTTGGAATCTCTTTAGGTACTGTTTATCAGAAGCGATTTTGTAGTGATATGGATTTAATTAGTGGGACGTTGGTCCAATACTTTGGTGCTTTTATATTGTGCATTACTATGGTTATTTGTTTTGAGACTGGCGAAGTTCAATGGACTAATTCATTCATTATTACTTTAGCTTGGCAGGTTTTTGGGCTTTCAATTGGTGCAGTACTTCTTTTAATGACAATGATTAAGCAGGACGCTTCAGCAAGAGTTGGAAGTTACTTTTATTTAGTACCAGCCCTTGTTGCGATTCAAGCTTGGTATCTATTTGGTGAAACTATGGGCTTTATTTCAATAATTGGAGTTTTATTAATAGCATTTGCAGTTGCTATGTCAATTTCAAAAAAAATGGCGAATTAATAATATCAATAAAAAGTGTGATCAGATTTCACCAGCATCCTCTAATACCTTTCTTGCAATTTTGAAGCACTCAACTCCTTGTGGTACACCACAGTAGATTGCAATCACATGAAGTATAGATTTTATCTCTTCCTTGCTCACGCCGTTCGTTAGCGCACCCTTAAGGTGTATTTCCCATTCATCCATTTTCCCGAGTGCCGCAATCATTGTTAGGTTCATCATAGACCTAGTCTTTTCATTTATTGTATCATCGCCCCAGCCAAATCCCCAGCACCATTCGGTCATCTGTTTTTGAAAGTCTTCGTTAAAGTCATCAGCCGCCTCGAGATTTTTTTTAACATAATCGCTTCCAAGAGTCGCCTTTCTTTTAGATAGGCCTAATTCAAATAATTTTTTGTCCATTACTTACTCCATCATATTTGGTTTCAATAAAAAATCCATTTATCTCATTACAAAAGGATTGCTCATAGGATCAGGTGATGTATTAATCCATGTAGTTTTGGTTCGCGTATATTCATGAATAGCATCAATTCCAGCTTCACGACTTCCACCGCTTTGTTTAAATCCACCGAAAGGCGATATGGGAGATATTGCTCGATAAGTATTTACCCAAACAATTCCTGAGTGTATGTTTTGACTAACACGATGAGCTCTAGCTAAATTTTCAGTAAATACACCTGCACCAAGGCCATAATCAGAATCATTAGCCATCTCTACTGCTTCTTCCTCTGTATCAAAAGCAATGACGCTAATAACAGGAGCGAAAAGCTCAGTTTTTACACAATCAAATTCTTGGTTTGGACAATCCAGTAGGGTAGGCTCAAAGTACCAGCCTTCTTTTAAATGCTCTGGACGGTTACCTCCAAAAACTAGCCTAGCGCCTTGCTTAATAGATTGTTTAATAACACTCGAAGCCCTCTTAACCTGAAGTGTTGTTGCGAGTGGACCTACTTGAGTCTTTTCATCGAGTGGATTGCCTACAATAATTGATTTTGAACGCTCCTTAATTTTGCTAATTATTTCGCTATGTATGGATCTTTGTATAAACACACGTGAGCCAGCGACACAGCTTTGACCAGATGCACCAAAATTGCCTGCAATAATGCCATTCACTGCTCCTTCAATATTGCAGTCATCGAAGATTACCATCGGCGATTTACCTCCAAGCTCAAGGCTCAAATGAGCAAAATTTTCCGCAGTATTTCTAACAATATGCCTAGCAACTTCAGTACCACCAGTAAATGCTACTCTTGCGACCTTGGGGTGACTTGTAATGACACGACCACATGGTTCAGCAAAACCAGTTATGATGTTTATAACACCAGGAGGAAATCCACTTTTGTGAACTAATTCAGCAAATTTAAACAGTGCTGCTGGAGCCTGTTCAGAAGCTTTTACTACTACAGTATTTCCTGCAGCTAGGGCAGGAGCTATTTTAGTTGCAGCTAGGAAAAGTTGAGCATTCCAAGGAACAATAGCAACTACAACTCCGATAGGCTCGCGTGTCGTAAAAACTCTCATGTTTGGCTTATCAATAGGAAGCACTTCTCCTTGTATCTTATCGGCAAGTCCAGCGTAATAATAGTAATAATCAGCTACATACCGTGACTGACTCCGTGTTTCAACTAGCAACTTACCACTGTCTCTTGTTTCAAGATCGCCCAGCTCGCTTGCATGTTCTGAAATTAAGTCACCTAGCTTATAAATGAGTTTACCTCTTTCGGTGGCTGTATAGTCTGCCCATGGACCTTGATAGAGAGCATTGTGTGCTGAGTCAATAGCCATATTTGACTCTTCTTCTGTAGCTGCAGGAAAACTTGCCCATGGCTTTCCATTTGCTGGATTTAGTGTTTTAAAGTGTTCTGAGCCATTACTAAATTTCCCATTAATGTAGTGTTTAAATTGTTCCATGAGTTTTCCTTTTTAAGTAAATGCTGGCATCACTTTGTCGATAAAGAGCTCTAATGATTTCTTTTTCTTTTCAAAGCTCATACTGCTATCAATCCAATAGCTGTATTCATCATAGCCAAGGTTTTCACAAAGCTTAATGCGCTCAATGACTTTATCAGGGGTCCCTATAACGCTATTCTTTCTCATCTTTTCAGGCGAATACATATCAATTTTAGACATTTCCTCATCAGTAAGTTTTTCGATAAAGCCTTGCTCTATAAGTCGTTCATTTTTGAACCATGCACCAAAATAACAGTAGAACCTCGAAATATCTTTAGCGCCTTGAACAACCTCATCTTCGTTTTCACCAACAAATGTATGGCGCAAAATCATTATTTTAGGCCGAGGTATTTCCTTATATGACTCGCAAGAATTATTAAATCGCTCCATTAATGAAATCACCTCTTCATCACCAAGCCAAAGTGGGGTTACCTGAACATTACAGCCCTGCTCTAGTGCAAAATCATGTGAGCTTTGAGCTCTAGCTGCAATCCAAATTGGTGGGTGTGGAAACTGTTGCGGTTTAGGTGAGCTGGTAGTTTTAGGGAAGGACCAGTGCTCACCCACAGCCTCATAGTCTCCACGCCATAATGCCTTAATTGCAGGCACAATTTCTCTCATAGCAACACCAGCTGAAAAGGCATCAATTCCCTCAGCTAGCCTGTCATATTCGAATGAATATGCACCACGAGCTATTCCTAGCTCTAGACGACCATCTGAAATAATATCTGTCATTGCCGCCTCTTCTGCAAGTTTTATTGGATGCCAAAAAGGAGCAACAATGGTTGCTGTACCTAATTTAACATTGTTAGTTCTTCTCGCTAGATCTGCAATATTGATAAAAGGATTCGGCGCAATGGTGAAGTTCATACCGTGATGTTCTCCAGTCCATATTGTTTTGAAGCCAGATTCATCTGCTATTTGACAGAGTTCAACAAACTCTTCATACAAACGCTTTTGAGTCTGCTTTTCGTCAATGCGCTCCATATGTACAAAAAAAGAAAAATCCATTTAATGACTCCTATACAATATCATTCGGTTTAGTTATTGCTTCTACTTTGCCCTCACTTTCCTTCCCAACAAATATACCAAAGGCATTCAATTCTCTTTCAGCAATATAGCGCTTAAGCATTATTCTACTCGCATCATCAATCAGTAGGTCAAATGGAATTGTATCAAATTCATAAAATTGGCCAACACTGACAGAGGATCCATCTTCAACCTTGGTACGATAATATATTAGACTAGTTTTATCATTACTATTTTCAAATACTGAAAAAAGATAATGCTCGCTTACAGAAATCTTTAGATCATGAAGCTTACCAAGAAGACTTTGATCATCATTGATTACACCCAGTCTTGTGGCAGTTGGAAAATAAAGTAAGCCAGTTGTTTTATCTTCAAGAAGAAATATCTTTTTACGCCACTCAATTAGAGCGCCTACAAGTATTTTGGTGCTTTTATTTTCCATTGCAAGCAACATTTTCTGCTCAAGTCCAAGGTTGACATAATTACCTCGCAAATACACTAGCGGTTTTTGCGAATTACTATCAAACCCCCTTACCTTGCCAATAAGAATAAAGTGATCACCAGCATCTATAAACTGATCCTTGTCACAATCAAACCAGGCGACTGAATCAGCTATTATAGGGCTCCCTGTGATTTTTGATTCCCATCGAATATTATTAAAACGGTCCATCTCAGGGCTTGCAAAAATAGTAGAAATATGATGTTGATTTTCAGAAAGAACACTAACAGCGAAATGCTCACCTGCAGAAAATGATTGAATATTAAAAGAGGCCTTATCAATGCATATCAATATTAATTGTGGGTTAAGCGAGACTGAGGTAAATGAGTTCGCAGTAAAGCCTATTGGGTTATCATCTCTGTCTTTGGATGTAACTACCGTTACTCCGGTTGGAAACGAGCCAAGCGCATCTCTTAAGTCTCTTGTGTCTTCTTTATTCATTCAGTTTTCTTTGTGATGTCAGTAAAAAATTGTTCTATGATTGGATTGACTTTATTTGCTGCGATATATGACATCATATGAGCTTCGCCATTAACAGATTTGCTAGAGCTATTAGGTGTTTCTTGTGAAATCTGTTCGGACATGAGAGTGGTAGAGTTTGGGTCTTCGCTTCCTGTCAAGTATAGTACAGGCAATTTTAATTGGTAAAGATTATTTATAAAAACTTTATCAGATAGAGCAAATAATCGATAAGCCTCGCCATACCCTTTGGGCGAAGTATTTTTTAACCAGCTACGTACTTTATCAATTTTATTTAATTCAGAAGGGCTGACATTATTTTTAAACCAGCGCTCCAATGTTTTTTCAATATTAAGTATTTTGTTTGATTCAAGTACTTGATTCGCTCTCATTAAAGCATCCTTTTGAGCCTTTTTACTTCTATTAAATACTATATTTAAGGGGACTAGTGCATTAACTTTTAGAGGAAACTTCCTAGCAAACGCAACACTAATAATTGCCCCCATAGAGTGTCCAACTAGCGAGAAATTTGAGACACCAATTGTGTCTACAAGGTTGTTAAGTTGTTCAACATAATCATCAAGGGTGGGTTCGTTTTTTGGAAGCGGGCTTTGACCATGGCCTAGAAAGTCATAAGTAATCACTTGATATTTTTTAGAGA
>JAPYSK010000068.1 GCA_029936515.1 Candidatus Thioglobus sp. | reverse complement strand
CAAACTTATCTAAACAAAAATTCTCCTCATCTATCGTCTCTGCTAAATGTGTATGCAAACGTACATCATGCTGCTGTGCAAGATCTGCAGTCTCTATCATCAAGTCAGTGGTTACAGAGAAAGGTGAGCACGGAGCTAAGGCGATTTGAGTCATTGCACCCTCTTTAGTATCGTGGTAGGCCTTAATTAGTCGCTCACTATCGGTTAATATCTGCTCTTTTGTTTGTACAACAGATTGTGGTGGTAAACCGCCATCCTTTTCACCAAGGCTCATCGAACCTCTAGTTAAGACGACGCGCATCCCAATCTTTTGAGCCTCCTCTGCTTGAATATCTATGGCATTTTCAAGCTGATTTGGAAACAAGTAATGGTGATCACTTGCGGTAGTACAACCAGACAGCAAAAGCTCAGATAATGCCAGCTCTGTCGATACTGCTAACATTTCAGGCTGAATATTCGCCCAAACCTTATAAAGACTCTTCAGCCATGGGAAAAGCTCTTTATTTAGAGCTTCAGGGTAAGCACGGGTAAGCGTTTGATAAAAGTGATGGTGAGTATTAATTAAGCCCGGCAAAAGAACGCTACTACTTGCATCATAAATTTCATCAATATGAGATTTTGGACTAGCACCTAGTGGAACTAATTCAATAATTTTTTGAGCCTTAATAACGACACCACCATCGCTATCTTGTGCAAATATAGCTAGAGGATTTTTAATCCAAATTGCAGCCTGACTCATACTATAAATAATTTTAGATTTTTAAAGATTTGATTGATGATACACAATCAACACTAAAGAGACATTCCATTTTCATCAAACCAGTGCATATCACTAGCTTTAAAGCCAACATTTACAGATTGCTTAGATTTAATCTCAGTTTGAATATTTAACTTAATAGAAAGGTCCTGCCCCTCAATGGTTTCACCATAAAGATAACTATCAGAGCCCAATTGCTCAACATTTTTAACCTTTAAAGGGATTGAATTCTCTTCTTTGATTGTGAGGTGCTCCGGTCTTACGCCAAAAGTAGATGAGCCCTTAGGTGCTAGTTTTTTAATACTCTCTGGAAGAGATGAGCACTCTAAAAAATTCATTTTTGGCGAGCCAATAAATCCAGCAACAAATAAATTGGAAGGCTTATTATATAAATCCAAAGGAGTTCCAGTCTGCTCAATAATGCCATCATGCATTACAACAATCTTATCAGCCATTGTCATTGCCTCAATTTGGTCATGAGTAACGTAGACCATTGTGTTGCCAAGTCTCGCATGTAAAGCCTTTAATTCAACGCGAGTAGCGACACGCAACTCAGCATCTAAATTCGATAATGGCTCATCAAATAAATATATCGAAGGCTCACGAACGATAGCTCTTCCAATTGCAACTCGTTGCCTTTGGCCACCAGAAAGTTGACCAGGCTTTCTCTTTAAATAATCCTCCATTCTCAACTGATTAGCAGCTTTAATGATTCTCTGATCAATATCTGCTTTATCTAATTTTAAATTTTCCAATCCAAAAGCTAGATTTTGACGTACTGTCATATGAGGATAAAGAGCATATGACTGAAATACCATCGCTAATCCTCTTTTAGCTGCAGAGATATTATTAACCTCAACATCATCGATAAGTATTGAGCCAGCAGTAATGGCTTCAAGACCGGCAATCATTCTAAGAAGAGTTGATTTACCACACCCTGAAGGCCCTACTAAAACACAAAACTCGCCATCCAGCACCTCAAGGTCAACGCCATGAACTACTTCTGTTTTGCCGTAAGATTTTTTAATATCTAAAAGTTTAAGATTTGCCATAATTTTATTTTATTCCCGTTGAGGCTATGCCAGTTGTAATATATTTTTGAAGAAACACAAATACCAATGTTGTTGGAACTAAACTAACCACTGTCATCGCTAAACCGTAGTGTTCTCTAGCAATAAACTCGCCATTAAAGTCCAGCAAACAGAGCTGAATAGTGTAGGCGGCCTTTGTCGTTGAAACAGCAATCATCGGCAATATCAGGTCATTCCACCTCCATATAATAGATAGAATGCCTAGAACTACAATTGCAGGAAGTGCTAGTGGAAATATAATACGCCAATAAATTGTCCACTCACTAGCCGCATCCATTCTTGCTGCCTCAAGTAATTCGTCCGGAATGGTAAGCATATATTGCCTAAGCATAAAGACACCAGTAGGTGTTGCAGCTCCAGGTATTATCACACCCCAGAGCGAGCCCGACAGTCCAGTCATCGTTACCATTTTAAATATCCCAACAATCAGCACTGATGCTGGCACCATAAGCGTAGCCAATATAATCACAAAGAAAATAATCTGGCCATTAAATCGATACTTTGATAGAGCAAATGCAGCCATTGAATTAATCAGCAGCGTGATTAATGTCGCCACTATAGTTACAAATAAAGAGTTATTTAAACACCTCACTGCATCGAAGCTACCAAGAACATTTTTAGTTAGAGGGTCTGTGTAATTTATCCATGAAGGTTTCAAGCGTTTATTTAAAATAATCTCATTTACTGGAAGCTTAACAATGCCGGCCTGTGGATTACTAATTAAACGAGCATTTACGATATCTCGATTAGGGTCAATCCTACTTACAGAGTATTCAACAACCTCACTCGTCTCTGGGTCTATCATAGAAATCAGAATTTGTGAGGTAAAGCCGTTGGGTTTATAAGGCTTTAGACCTAAGTATTCGGATAATAGTCTAGTTTCCTCAGGGTCAAGCTGATTAACAATAGATTCAGGGTCATATTCTTTCTTTGCACTCGGAAACATACTTGGGTATTTGATAAGCCATTCTGGCAAGTTTCTTTCAATGATTAACTCTTTAGCAGCGCCCGAGACTAACTCAAAATGTGTCCTTAATGCGTAATATTCGTTACCGCTGTAGTTAGAAAGTAGATTGTCAAGATCTTTTTCAGCCCGTTCATCTTCATTAAGATCTTTCCAGAACATAGCCCAAGAAGGCAAATCTTTGATAATCATAATTTCTTTTCCTTCAGGGCCATAAGCGGTTGCCCTTGCAACCCGTTCATAATCCAAAGGCAAAAAGTTTGTATCGTATTTTTGAAGCAAGAATTGCGATTTGACTGAATTCATTATTAACCACAAAACTGGCAGAAAAATAATTAAAAAGCCAAGAAATAAAAAACCATAAGAAACCCAATCCACTAGGCTGAGCTTCTTTTTTCCTTGCCTTCGAGTAAAGAATTCGATAACTGCCGTCATAGCTTTACTTGCCTCCTAGTTAAATAGAACTGAAGCAATGAAAGTACAATTAAAATTGAGGCTACAATCAATGATGCCATAGCCGCAATTCCCAATCCAAAGAATGTCTTTTGACCTCTTATTCCTGCATTTTCAACTATATAAGAGACGAGTGAGATCCATCCAACTTGCAAGGCATATAACTCTTCAAAAGCTTGAACTGCCTTTATCAATGAAAGGACAGTAACAACTAGTAATATAGGCATTAGTAAGGGCAAAGTAATTCTCCAGAAAACCCTACTCTCTGATGTTCCATCCATCTGTGCAGCCTCATATAAATCCCTAGGAATAGATTGAAGTCCTGCAAGCAGAATTAACATATAAAAACCCGTATGAGCCCATGTATAGACAAAAATAGACCAAAACATCGTCCATGAAGGGTCAATTAGCCACTGAATCGGCTCACTAATCCAATTCCAATCTATCAAAGTTTGAGATAAAAGACCTTGCCTTTTTAATATTAAGGTCCACAAAAAAGCAACCACTACTGGGCTTAGCATTACCGGATAAAAGAATATCGCTCGCCAAAAACCCCTACCAATTATCTCTCTATTAAGAACGATAGATGTAAAAAGAGCAATTAGAATCATAATTGGAACTTGGAGAATTACGAAGACAAATGTGTCAGCCATTGCAGCCTTAAACTTGTCATCTTCAACATTTTCACCACCAGTATCGATCTGTACTTCTTGAGTTATCCTCGCAAGGTTATCTAATCCAGAAAAATCTCTGTTTTCAAAGTTAATACTCGTCCCATCTGTTACTGAAAAACCAAAATTCATAAATAATGGTAGAAAAGTAAACAGACCAAAAATTAATATATTTGGGAATAAAAATAGATAAGGTAATGATTTTGTTCCAAATACCTTTTGAGTAAATTCAATTGGCCAACCTAAAGTAGACATTAATCTTGGCATCAATCCATAAACATCTCTTGACAAAACAAAACCAATCAAGAGATAGAAAAAAGAAAATAGATACCAATTATTAATATTTAAAAAGTTATCAACCATTTTAAAAATTTATTCCTAACTACAAAAAAAAGGCCGCCATTAATGACGGCCTTAATATTAACAAAGTATAACTCTATTCTGCTATCTTGGCTGCTACATCAGCATCAATTGCCGTCAAAGCGTCATCAAGGCTCATTTCACCTGTGATAGCTTTAGTTATGTAGTCAGGAACAATACCATAAATGGCAAAGTTTTTATTGTAACCCTGAAACCAGTATGCTTGCGGAGTAGTCTCAGCTGCTTTACCAGCATTAGCTGCAAAAGTTGAAAGTCCTGCAGAAACTCTTGGACTAACACTTGTGTAATCAATTCCTGCTTTTTGCAGACCTTGATGTGCAGTAATGTTTGAAGTATTCGCTGCAAAATATCCAGCTCTTCCAGCTTGCGACAAGAAGTCAATATAAGATGC
>JAPYSK010000067.1 GCA_029936515.1 Candidatus Thioglobus sp. | reverse complement strand
AATAAATTAGTATAATGATTAAAAATCATAAATCCAAAAGGAGAAAAAATGAAATTTGAAGGAATATATACTCCGATTATTACACCTTTTAGTAATGATGGTGAGATTGATTGGAATACATATGCAGAAGTGATTGATTGGCAAATAGAAAATGGCGTTGCTGGAATTATTGTAGGCGGCTCTACTGGAGAATTTTATGCTCTTTCAAAAGAAGAGCGAATTCAGCAATTTAAATTTGCAGCTGATCGAATTAATGGCAGAGTTGAATTTATGGCTGGTGTTAATGATATTCGAGTTGATGAATGTATTGATATTTCACTGGCTGCTTCTGCTGCTGGAGCTAATTCTCTTCTAGTCGCCGCTCCTCCATATTCTTTACCTTCTGAAGAAGAGCTTGCTCATCATGTTCTCAAGATTGCTGAGACTGTAGGTTTGCCGATTATGCTTTACAACTATCCTGGAAGAACAGGTGTTGGAATGGGCGAAATATTTCTTGCTGCAGTAGAAAAAAACCCTTTAATTGCTGCAATAAAAGAGTCTAGCGGCGACTATAGTAGATTGCCATTAATATCATCTAAATTCCCATCAATTGAATTAGCTGTTGGTGGTGAAGAGCAAGTTCTTGAGTTTGCAGCATGGGGCGCAAAGTCCTGGGTCTGTGCTACTGCTAATTTTTTCCCATCAGAATGCGTTCAATTGATGGATATACTTGGAAAGCAATCTGATTTTGAGAAGGGTAGACTCCTTATGAGTGCTTTTATGCCACTCATGAAAGCTCTTGAGCAAGGAGGCAAATTCTTACAATGTGTTAAATTCGGCTGTGAACAACAAGGTCGCCCAGGTGGTAATGTTCGAGCACCTTTGTTGCCAATGGATGAGTCACTCAAGCAAGAAATGAAAATCATTATAGAAGATACACGTAACTCGTTAAATTCAATTCTCAACTAATAGGAGTATTCAAATGGCAAGCCTTCTTAGTAAAAAAGAATATAGGGCAATTGCTTCTAAAATCAAATTCCCAGTTGAACCTTTTATTGATGGCAAATTCCAGAAATCAAAAGCTGGAAGGCTAATGGAAACAATTAATCCTGCAACTGGTTCGGTTCTTACTAACGTAACTGCCTGTGATGAGGATGACGTTAATTTCGCTGTAGAAGTATCTCGTAGAGCTTTTAATTCCGGTGAATGGGCTTGTAAACATCCAAGTGAGCGAAAAGCTGTATTATTAAAATTGGCACAACTGATAGAAAAGAATCAGACAGAGCTTGCAGTCCTTGAAAGCTTAGAAAGTGGAAAACCTATCAGTGAGTGTGAGCTTACTGATCTTCCAGAAACAATTGTCACTATTCAGTGGCACGCTGAAGCCATTGACAAGATATATGATCAGATTTCTCCAGCGAATGCGGATGCAGTTGGTCTTATAACACGTGAACCATTAGGTGTTGTTGGTTGTGTATTGCCATGGAACTTCCCGTTAATGATGTTGGCATGGAAAATTGCTCCTGCACTTGCTGGCGGTAATAGTGTTATCGTCAAACCAGCCGAACAGACATCAATGACAGCTCTTCGGATTGCAGAGTTAGCAATTGAAGCAGGAATTCCGCCAGGTGTTCTAAATATACTTCCAGGGGAAGGGCCTGATGTAGGAGAGCCAATGGGCCGTCATCAAGATATTGATGCAATTTCATTTACTGGATCTACAGAGGTTGGGCGATTGTTTTTAGAATTTTCAGGTCAAAGTAATTTAAAAAAAATCATTCTTGAATGTGGAGGTAAAAATCCTGCTGTAGTTCTATCTGATGCTAATAATCTTGATGGTGTTGCTGAGCATGTTGTATTTGCAGCGCTTTGGAATATGGGTCAGAACTGTACTGCTAATTCGCGTCTGATAGTCCATAGCAGCATAAAAGATACTTTACTTGAAAAAGTTAGGGAAAAAATGACAGACTGGAATACAGGTGATCCGCTAGATCCAGATAATCAGCTTGGTGCAATTATCTCACGAGAGCAGTATGATAAGATTTTGGGCTATATTGAAATAGCAAAGGAGCAAGGTGCTGAATTAATCGAGGGAGGTAATCCAATCAAATCTGGTGAAGGTCTATTTATTGAACCTACTTTGTTTGCTGGCGTGACTCCTGAAATGGTAATTGCTCAAGAAGAGGTTTTTGGCCCTGTATTTGCTATGATGGTTGTTGATACTGATGAAGAAGCTATTAAGCTTGCAAATGACACATGTTATGGTCTTCAGGCTTCTTTGTATACCTCAAGCGTTACTAAGGCTCATAAATATGGCAGAGCGCTTCAAGCTGGTACTGTTTCAGTAAATTGTTATGGAGAGGGTGATATATCAACTCCTTTTGGAGGTTATAAATTGTCTGGCTTTGGGGGTCGTGATAATTCCCTGATGGCGCATGACCAATATACAGAAACCAAAACACTCTGGATTGATATCAGTGAAGACGTTTAATGAAAAGTAGTAAGTTAATTCACATAGTCTCATGTCATGCCGAGGGTGAAGTAGGTAATGTGATTGTTGGAGGTGTCTTACCACCTTTGGGAGACAGTCTTTGGAATAAAGCACGTTGGTTAGATCAGGATCAAAAACTTCGTCGATTTGTCTTAAATGAGCCAAGGGGAGGTGTTTTTAAACACGTAAATCTCTTGGTGCCAGCGCAAAATCCAAAAGCTCAACAAGGATTTATTATCATGGAGCCTGAGCATACCCCTCCAATGTCTGGTTCTAATTCGATTTGTGTTTCAACTGTATTGTTAGATACTGGAATGATTCCGATGACTGAGCCAGTAACTGAATTTATACTTGAAGCTCCAGGAGGTTTAGTGCCTGTAAAGGCATATTGTGAAAATGGAAAAGCAAAAAGTATAGAAATTCATAATGTAGCTTCTTTTGCGGATCAGCTTGATGTTTATGTTGAAGTTGAAGGGCTAGGTTCATTAAAGGTAGATACTGCTTATGGAGGTGATAGCTTTGTAATAGTCGATGCCGCTGAGCTTGGTTTTGAAATTAAACCTGATGAAGCTAAAGATTTGGCTGAGATAGGTTCAATAATAACTGCTGCTGCTAATCAACAGTTGGGCTTTAATCATCCAACTAATTCTGACTGGAATCATATCTCGTTTTGCGAACTTGCACTTCCTTTGTTTGAAGAAAAAGGGGTTAAAGTTAGTCGTAACAGTGTTGTAATAGACCCAGGAAAGCTCGACCGATCTCCATGTGGAACAGGATGTTCAGCACGATTGGCTGTTCTTCATGCAAAAGGATTGTTACAAAAAGGCGACCGTATGATTGGTCGCTCAATTCTTGATTCTCGATTTGATTGCAGTATTGTTGAAGAGACTAAGGTTGGCGATAAGATAGCAATTATTCCCTCAATTCGTGGACGAGCATGGATTACTGGAATTCATCAATTGATGCTTGATTCTGAAGACCCTTGGCCAGAAGGGTATCGTCTAACTGACACTTGGCCAATTAAGCAATGAAAGCTAATTTAACTAAAGGTTGTAATTAATGCGCTGGAAAAAAACCATAACTATGGTTGAAGCTCATGCAGAAGGAGAAGTAGGGCGAATTGTCACTAGCGGTGTTATTGATGTTCCAGGTAATTCAATGCTGGAAAAAATGAATTACATTAATGAAGTAGATGATAGTTTGCGACAATTTTTGGTATTTGAGCCACGCGGTTATGCTCAGATGTCAACCAACCTTATCTTTGATCCAATAAATGAAAAAGCCGATATAGGTTTTTTGATTCTTCAAAGTGATAAAGCACATGCAATGTCAGGTTCAAATAGTATTTGCCTAGTTACGGTTTTACTTGAGACTGAAATGATAGAAATGCATGAGCCTGAAACTATTGTTATATTGGATACGCCAGCAGGACTTGTTCGTGCCAGCGCCACTTGTGTTGATGGAAAGTGTGAGCGTGTGACGTTAAATATGAATCCTTCATATGCTGACCAGCTTAATGCAATTGTTAATGTTGAGGGCTTAGGCAAGGTCACCGTTGATATTGCTTTTGGAGGTATTTTTTATGCACTGATTGATCCAGCTCAATTTGATTTAAAGATTAATCCTGAAAATGCTCGCCAGCTTGTTGATATTGGTACTCGAGTTCATAGAGCAGTCAACAGTCAGTTAAATATTCACCACCCAGCACTGAAAGGCCTAGAAGGAATCTCTTATACAATGTTTGTTGGGTATGACGATGATGGAGTTATGAAAGGTGCCACAATTCTTCCACCAGGTCGTATTGATCGATCACCCTGTGGTACTGGTAATTCAGCTCGTCTTGCTGTTATGGAGGCAAGAGGGCAAGTAAAGGTTGGACAGACTCTTAAAGCAAGATCAATCATCGATAGTGAATTTCAAGTAGAAATAGTTTCTAAAAAGATTATTGCTGGTAAATCTTGTATACTCCCAAAAATATCAGGACGTGGCTGGATTCATGGAATCCATCAGATCGGACTAGATCCTAGTGATCCATACCCTCTGGGTTATAAAGTTGCAGATTGTTGGGGTGATGCATTTGATTTGCTTAGCTAATAGTAAATAATGTCAGATAAAGAAAATTCCTTGAACTTTACTTTTTTAATCTTATAATTTTTAATTAAAATACATATAATTCTATGAATTTAAAAAATATAAATAATGAAAAAAACATTTAAATTAACTCACCCAAAAATTAAGCCAGCTAGGCTTATAGAAGCTGTTAGGCGTGATGTTAAAAAATACTTAAAAAGAGAGAAAAGAAAATCACTACCTGAGGGAG
>JAPYSK010000066.1 GCA_029936515.1 Candidatus Thioglobus sp. | reverse complement strand
TTCTATTTCTTTGATGGTTTCATCTGCATTATCACGGCTGCTTGCAATCCATACATACGCACCAGCACGAGCTAGCGATAGCGCCACCATCTTACCAATTCCGCTACTCCCTCCAGTAACTAGAGCTACTTTGGTATTAAGCGAAAAGTCTGATAAGTTCATGTAATTATTCTACTACAGGGTCACCCAGGTCAAATGATTCTTCAGGAAAATATTTACTTAGCCTAACATCTGACGCTCTTGCATGACCCTCCATTCCTTCTAATCTTGAAATTCTCGATGATGTTTGAGCAACCAGACGAGTTGATTCTCTATCCATACGCTGCCAAGTTAAAACCTTTAGAAATTTGTGAGCAGAAAGTCCACCAGAGTATCGACCGGCTGCCTTTGTAGGCAATATATGGTTAGGACCTGAGGCTTTATCTCCAAAAGTCACTGTTGTCTCTTCACCCAAGAACAATGATCCGTAGCAGGTTAAATTTTCTAACCACCAGTCGAGATCTTGACACTGAACCTCTAGATGTTCAGATGCATATTCATCTGAAATTCTAGCAACTTCTTCACGCGAATCGCACAAAATAACTTCACCATAGTCACGCCAAGCACAATAAGCTGCATCTTTAGCTGTTGGTGGAAGTTTATCGATGTATTGAGGTACCAATTCCATTACTTTTTCGGCCATCTCTTTAGATGTTGTAAACAACCAGCCAGGAGACTCATGTCCATGCTCCATTTGACCTACAAGGTCAATTGCAACGACATCAGCATCAGCAGTTTCATCGGCTATAACAGCTACCTCAGAAGGGCCAGCAAAAACATCAATTCCAACCTGCCCAAATAGTGTTCTTTTAGCTTCAGCTACAAATTTATTTCCAGGGCCAACAATAATGTCAGCTTTCTTTCCTGTGAATAATCCATAAGCCATACTAGCTATAGCTTGAACTCCCCCAAGTGTCATAATATGATCTGCTCCAGCGGCTTTCATTGCATAAAGAACATAAGGATGAATGCTCTTACCTTTGTATGGAGTAGAGCAAGCAATAATACAAGGTACACCGGCAGCTTTAGCGGTAGCAATGCTCATATATGCTGAAGCAATATGGGCATAACGTCCAGTTGGAACGTAGCACCCTGCAACGTTTACTGGGAGTAGTCTTTGTCCAGCTTCAACGCCATTATTTTTGGTATGAAATTCCTCTATAGAGTCGCGCTGAGCTTTTGCAAATTCATAAACTTGCTGACATGCAAAATCAATATCATCTCTGACACTTTGCGAAACTCCAGATGTAATTTCATCAATTTCTGATTCAGAAAGT
This sequence comes from Candidatus Thioglobus sp., assembly GCA_029936515.1. Taxonomy (GTDB): domain Bacteria; phylum Pseudomonadota; class Gammaproteobacteria; order PS1; family Pseudothioglobaceae; genus Pseudothioglobus. Next base: position 3,546 of record JAPYSK010000066.1, on the reverse strand, counting down.
AAAATCTCTCCAGACCATCCATCCAATTTTTCAGCATAATCCCTGACAGATTTTTCACCATATTTTTCAATATTAGTAAGCATATCATGAACCACTTTTTGTGCTTCAAGAACGTTTGATTCTGCCGATTTATCGGCTTTTTTTAAGTAGACCATAGTAAATTATTTAGTATTATTATTTATTAAGCACTTTCATATAAGCGGGTTAGTACAAACTCTTGATGCCCCAATATTTCCGCAGCAGTCATTCTGCCATTAGAGGTATGGATGAGACTTTCAAGTAGCATGTCACCCGCTTGATCAAGATTAATATCACGATTTAATAAACCTGTTACATCTACATCAATGTGCTCAGACATTGTTCTTACTGTTCTTGGATTGGCGCAAATTTTAATAACTGGTAGTATAGGGTTACCAATAATGTTACCTTGGCCTGTAGGGAACAAGTGAGCAACATAACCTGAGGCAGCACACAGGGTAACCATTTCAGCGGCTGCAGAAGATGAGTCCATAAACCATAGCCCCTTGCTTGTAGGCATTTCAGCTTTATCTAGAACACCGTCAACGACACATTTTTTACCAATCTTTTGAATGTTGCCTAACGCCTTCTCTTCAATAGTGGTTAAGCCGCCTTCGATGTTTCCTTTGGTGGGTTGAGATTCAGATAAGTCGTCAGTTTTGAATCTTTCAATCATGTCTTGGTAGCGATTAAACATAAACATAAACTGCTCAGCTACAGCATCATTAGCGCATCTCTCTTTAATTAAATGTTCACCACCAGTGACTTCTGATGTTTCTCCAAATAGAAGTGTGCTATCAATTTCATATAGTTTATCAAATGCATTTCCAACTGTTGGGTTTGAGCCAAAGCCTGAAGTTGTATCTGATTCGCCACACTTAGTTGAAACCCAGAGTTCACCTATATCGCAAGGCTCTCTTTGGAGTCCTGTAGCGTAGTGAACCATATCATAAGCTGCTTTAGAAGCATCAGCGATCGTTTGAATGTCACCATTTTTCTCTATAGAGAAGCCTTGAACTGGCTTACCAGTTGAGGCAATACCATCAACAATTTTTTGAGTCCAGCCGGGCTCAATACCAATAACAATAACTGCGGCAACATTTGGGTTAGATCCTGTACCAATCATTGTTCTAAAGTGCAAGTCTAAGTCTTCACCAAACTGCAATCTCCCATATGGATGCGGAAGGGCTATTGTGCCCTTAATATTGTTAGAAACTGCTTCGCATGCTGCGTTAGAAATATCATCAACAGGAAGGATCAAAACATAATTTCGAATCCCTACTCTATTGTTGTCTCGACGATACCCATAAATTTTCTCGTTTAAATTTATCATTACCACCTCTTTGTTTTTACGTTGTGAACATGTAAATGGTCACCAACTTTAATCTGTGAAATTGTTCGGCCAATATCTACGCCATACTTTATAACGGTATCATCCTTATTAAGATCTTTTATAGCAATTTTGTGACCTATCGGGATGTCTTGATTAATTTTGATATCAATTAATACATCTTGGTCCATTATCCATCCAGTCAAAGTGTCATTTTCATTTAAGCCTTCAACAGTAACAACACCAACTGAATCATCTTCGTCATGAACAATAAATTGAATCATGCATCCTCCCTTTAAATATTAAAAATTCTTTTACTTAAATCTACAATATCATTTATTCAAAAAAATAAATGTTTATTAAGACGTATATAATATCATATATATGAATTTGTATTTTGAATATTACAAAAAATAAAACTAAAGTTCAATTTTAGTTTTAATTAATTAAGGTGAGACAACATAAAAAAAATACATTTTTTTACTAGCAATAGATTTTATTCAGGAGTATATTTGTAGCAATAAATTATGAAAAAAATACTCTTCTTTTTAATGTTTGCTTGCTTTTCTTCTCAAAGCTTTTCTGCAGTTGGAGACCTCTATTATTGCGAAATGACTCAGGCAATTGAGTTAAAGGAAGATAAACTTATTAAGTATATTCCGCAAAAATTTAAATTTACAATTTTGGAAGATAATTTAATTAGGTTTGGTATGGATGCTAATTATTTTCGAGGTGTTGAACTAGAAATTATAGAGTTTACTAATGATGGTGAGCAATTCTATGGTGAAAGTTTTGAGTATTCTTATGGCAACTTCTATTTTGCAGATGTAATTCGCTGGCCCTCAACAGGTATTGACAAATTAACTGCTACAGCACTTAGTGCTAGATGTTCTATAATAGAGGATTACACCGTTTAAGGGCTTAATTAATGACTTCAAGGAGCGTTAAAACAAACCGACTAATTCGACAGTTTGGAATTTTGAAAGTTCCATTGATTTGGTATTGTCGTCCTAAGGTAATCGAGCATACTGATGAAAAGATAGAAATTAAAATTGCATTAAAGCGTCGCACAAGGAACCACCTAGGCAGTATGTATTTTGGTGTTTTAGCAGTTGGAGCAGATATTACTGGGGGATTTCTGGCGATGGATCCTATTAAAGAAAGTGGTCGTAATATTACACTGATCTTTAAAGACTTTAAGGCAGACTTCCTTAAACGACCAGAGGGAGATGTTCATTTCATTTGTAATGACGGGATAGCTGTAAGAGAGCTCGTTAAAAAAGCGACTGAATCAGGCGAAAGACACAACTATAAATTGAATATAGAGGCTTCAGTGCCCTCATTATCGACGGATATTGTTGCGAAATTTGAACTCACATTATCACTTAAAGATAAAACTAATAACTAAGTTATAACAAACCTATTTGCAGAGAATTTTAAGAAGTTTGAAGTTGATAATGCGATTATTGATGCAGGACCAAGAGTTAGCTAATAGATAAAAAAATACTGAATAAATATCACCACAATGACGGCAATTACAGCAAGAATTACAACATTAGGTATGTCTTTCATACAGAAATTATATCAGAGAGAATTTTGATTTTGAAGGGAGATGCTGTGTAGTATTGAAGACATAGAGAAACAAAGACTCCATTGGATAATTAACTATAAATTATCCATTATAAGCCTCAATGTTTACACCTTTGGCTTCCTTGCCCTCAAACAACACTTCAAACATGTTACCGTCAGGATCAGATACCACTACTTGGTGAGTTTCAATTTCAGGAACGATTCTAATGGTGTAAGCAATATTATGTGACCTCAATAGTTCAAGAAACTCAGCCAATCCCTTACCGATTATTGCAAAATGGTTCACAGCTGGGTCTATATTTAGAACGGGCTTGTCAGTTTTTACTAGGTGTATCAAAGGGTTTTCTTGAAGATAAAGCCATGAGCCTTGAACAGAAAACGGGGGACGATATCCTAATTTAAAGCCTAGAATATCTTCGTAAAAATGGATCAAACGATCCATATTGTGGGTGAAAATGTTGATATGATTAAGTGCTGGTTCAATCTGCATATTATTTCATAAAAATATTTAAAATCGATTTACGAGTTTGGGTTTTGAAGACTTAAGAGTCCTATGGGCTACTTTTACCTAAGACAAGCATTTGTTCTGACTCTGAGTCAAGCTCTAT
>JAPYSK010000065.1 GCA_029936515.1 Candidatus Thioglobus sp. | reverse complement strand
TCGTTTAGATTGAACGGTTGACTTAGGAATAAGTTAATATTCGAAAAACCCAGAGCTTGCTCTGGGTTTTTTTATGTCTAATAGAAATACAACATATTAAAATAGATAAAATAGAAGCATTTAATTCAAGTCATAAAGTCAAATGTATAGTTATCTCAATTCTCGTGCGCTTCTTAAGATCTCAGGTGGTGACGCTGAATCTTTTCTTCAGGCTCAACTCAGTAATAACATTAATGAGCTCGACAACTCAAGCATTCAACTGAATGCTTATTGCCAACACCAGGGTAAGATGATCGCTTTGTTTTGGGTAATGCGCTCTAACGATGACTTCCTTCTTTCATTCCCACTTGATCTTCTTGAGATTATTAAATCTCGCCTCCAAATGTTTGTCATAATGTCAGATGTAACTATAGATGATGTGACTGATGACTACCTACAGATTGGTGTTATTGATGAAAATCAAAACAACGCTTTCACAATAAATGATAAATTATCACTGATTATTGCAAATCCAAGTGAACTTTCTAAATTTAAAGTGATCTCCAATGACTTTTGGGATAAGGCTTGTATCGATTCCAGTCTTCCAGAGATATATTTATTGACATCTGAAAAGCTCGTACCTCAAATGCTTAATTTGGACATTAATGAGATAGGGGTCAATTTCTCAAAAGGCTGTTTTCCAGGACAGGAAGTTGTCGCAAGGCTTCATTATTTAGGTGTTGCAAAACGGAGATTGTTTGCTTTTGAGTCTGACTCAGAAATTAATGTTGGTGATACTCTATTTTGCTCTACTTCAAAGTCTGCAAAAGCAAGAGGTGCTCGTTATAAAGCAAGTGGAATGGTAGTATCTAAGGTAAAATATAAAACGCAATTTTATTGCTTAGCAACCCTAGAAGTGGCCAGTAAAGATGAAAAGGTCACACTCAACAATGAACAAGGTCCGATACTAAAAAGAATAAAAAATGAATAAAATTTTCCTAATATTAATAGGCCTAACTCCAGGCATAAGTTTCGCTTCTTCTAATAATACAACTCTTGATTTAACAAGTCATTGGGCTGGCTATACAGCACTGACACTTTTTGTTATTGCATACGGTTTTGTAATGGTTGAAGAGTTCACTCACTTCCGAAAATCTAAGCCTGTCATTCTGGTTGCGGGGCTTATATGGGGAATTATTGGTTGGGTATATGCTTCAAATGGAATAACACATGCTGCAGAGGTTGCGCTGAGACATAATTTTTTAGAGTACGCAGAGCTCTTCCTGTTTTTATTAGTTGCAATGACATACATTGAGGCTATGCGTGAGCGACTAGTCTTTGAAAAATTGAAAGTTTGGCTTATTAATAAAGGGTTTAGTTTTAGGCAGTTATTCTGGCTTACAGGCTTTTTGGCATTCTTTATGTCGCCAATTGCTGACAACTTAACAACTGCACTCGTTATGGGCGCTGTTGTATTGGCAGTTGGTAGTGGTAACGCACGATTTATTTCAATTGCATTTGTTAATATTGTTGTTGCAGCAAATGCTGGCGGTGCGTTTAGTCCTTTTGGGGATATTACAACATTGATGGTATGGCAAAAAGGATTGGTTAGTTTTGAGCAATTTTTTAGTTTATTCTTGCCTTCTTTGGTTAACTTTATTATCCCTGCTGGAATTATGCATTTTGCAATTAAAAATGAAAAACCTGAAGCAGTTGAAGAAAATATTAATATCAAGAGTGGCGGTATTGTAATTACATTTATGTTTTTACTGACGATTGCAACAGCAGTAAGCTTTCATAACTATTTACATCTTCCGCCAGCAATGGGAATGATGACAGGGCTTGGTTATTTGATGGTTATTAGTTACTTTGTCAAACGTCGCCATAACCCAAGTGAGCCAACCTCAGAAGGATTTGATATTTTTAAGAAAGTTGCTAACGCTGAGTGGGATACGCTGTTATTTTTCTTTGGCGTTATTGTAAGTGTAGGCGGTTTAGGTTTTATGGGTTATTTGGCCCTTGCGTCTGAAGCAATGTATGTCCAGTTAGGAGCAACATATTCAAATGTTCTAGTGGGAATTCTCTCTGCCATTATTGATAATATACCTGTCATGTTTGCAGTTTTAACTATGACACCTGATATGTCTCTAGGGCAGTGGCTATTGGTTACATTAACTGCAGGAGTTGGAGGTAGTTTACTTTCGATTGGTTCAGCTGCTGGAGTCGCTTTAATGGGTCAATCAAAAGGTCACTATACCTTTGGATCTCATCTTAAGTGGATTTGGGCTATTGCTTTAGGTTATGGCGCTAGTATTATGACTCATATATGGATAAATTCAGCTCTTTTTGATGTCCCAATCTAACATCTTCATTGATATAGGGAACTCTGCGGTCAAATGGAGGACCCACGAGACTGAAGTTTTTTCACAAAATATAGATATTTTTTCGTTAAAATTACTGCCTAAAGCTGATACAGTTTGGGTTAGTGCCGTGTCGCACACTAATATTCTTGAAGCTATAAAGACTGAATATACAAACGTTAAAGAAGTCCATTCTTTAAAGCAATTCGGTAAATTAACTCTTGCTTATAAAGATTCATCGAAGCTTGGGGTTGATAGATTTCTTGCGATGCTTGGGGCGCTTGAACACTTCCCTAATGACCATTTGTTAATTATAGATGTTGGAAGTGCAGTCACATTCGATGTCATTAATAATAAAGGCGAGCATCAGGGTGGATTGATTATGCCTGGTCTTAAAGCACTTAGAGAAAGTTTTTCTAAGTTCTCAACTAACGATCTGGCCCTAAAATCTACTTCTCTAAAAACTAATACTGAAGAGGCATGGCAAAGTGGTACTCATGCAATGTTAATCTCATCTATTAATAATCAAATTAAAGATTATGAATCAAAACATCCTAATGGCGAGGTTTTGATTTGCGGTGGCATTGTTAAGGAGGTTCTTTCAGAGCTTCCAAATACAATTAATTACTACGATAATTTGGTTTTGGATGGCCTCGAAAGCTATAGTAAATCTATGGGATAATCGTCTTATTATCATTAAAGCCCTGAAACGAAAAATATGAAAGATCATCGCGTACTGTCAGGAATGCGTCCAACTGGCCAACTTCATCTTGGTCATTACCATGGAGTTTTAAAAAACTGGGCTAGACTTCAAAATGAATATGATTCCTATTATTTTGTTGCTGATTGGCATGCATTTACTACCCATTATTCAGAGAAAATTGATTTAGAGACCAACGTTTCAGATATGATTGTGGATTGGCTGGCAACTGGCCTTAATCCAAATACCTCAACGCTTTTTGTACAGTCTAAAGTGCCAGAGCATGCAGAACTTCACTTACTACTTTCTATGTCAACCCCCCTTAGCTGGCTTGAAAGGGTGCCATCATTCAAAGACCAACAAGAAAAACTCAAAACAAAAGATTTATCGACATATGGTTTTTTAGGGTATCCATTATTACAAAGTGCAGACATTCTGATTTATAAAGCTGGACTGGTTCCTGTCGGTGAAGATCAGGTTGCACATGTGGAATTTACCCGTGAAGTTGCGAGGCGCTTTAACTATGTCTATGGTCGAGAGTCAGATTTTGAAGAGAAAGCTGAGGCCGCTGTTAACAAAATGGGAAAAAAACAATCCAAACTTTACAGAGAATTAAGAAAGTCTTATCAAGAGACTGGTGATGAAGAATCACTGGTTAAAGCAAAAGCTTTGCTAGGAGAACAACAAAACATCACGCTTGGTGATCGTGAAAGGTTGTTTGGATATATTGAAGGACTAGGTAAGATTATTTTAACTGAGCCTGAAGCGCTTTTAACTGAAGCGTCAAAGATGCCTGGACTGGATGGCCAAAAAATGTCGAAGTCATACAACAATACGATTTCGTTGAGAGAAGAGCCTGAATTGGTTAAGCAAAAAATTAATAAAATGCCAACGGATCCTGCGCGAATCAAATTAACTGATCCTGGTAATCCTAACAAATGCCCAGTTTGGCAGATGCATAAAATATATTCATCCGAAGATACCCTCAACTGGGTTACTGAGGGCTGCACTAAAGCTAAAATAGGCTGTATTGAATGCAAGAAACCTATAATTAATGCTATAACTTCAGAATTAGCACCAATTCAAGAAGAAATAGCAAAATATCAATCAAACCCTAACCTTATTCAAGAAATTATTTTTGAAGGCTCTGAGAGAGCTAGATCTGTTGCAAGAGATACAATGGAAGAGGTTCGTGATGCGATGGGTATAACATACTAACTTTCAAAAAACTTTATGTCTGAACGACTACAAAAACTTATAGCTAATGCTGGCTATGGCTCCAGGCGCTGGGCAGAAAGACTGATTGATCAAGGAAGAATTTCTGTCAATAACCATGAAGCAAAGCTTGGTGACAAAGCAGTTCTAGATGATAAAGTTACAATTGATGGAAGGCCAATAGACTTAAAGCGTTACTCAGAGGTAGAAACAAAAGTTTTAATTCTGAATAAGCAGGCAGGCGTTATTTGTTCAAACAAAGATGAGGAAGGTCGCAAAAGTGTATTTGACTTCCTTCCAGAAAACACTCGCTGGGTAATGGTTGGGCGCCTAGACCTTAACACTTCAGGTCTGTTATTGTTTACCAATAATGGAGATCTAGCAAATAAATTAATGCACCCAAGCTCTGAGATTGATAGAGAGTATGCAGTTCGTGTTTTAGGAAAAGTAGAAGATGTCCATATAAAAGAATTAACTACCGGTATAGAGCTCGAAGATGGCTTTGCTAAATTTCATAGAGTAACTCTTGGTGGCGGGGAGGGTGCAAACCGTTGGTATCATGTCGTTGTAAGAGAAGGCAGGAAGCGAGAGGTAAGAAGGCTTTGGGAGGCGTTAGAGTTCAAAGTTTCGCGCTTAATTCGAACAAGATTTGGTGACATACGCCTTCCAGATAATTTACGTGCAAATCAGTCTGAGTACTTAAAGCCTAAACAGGTACAGTCCTTGTTAAATTCTGTCAATCTTAAAG
>JAPYSK010000064.1 GCA_029936515.1 Candidatus Thioglobus sp. | reverse complement strand
ACCTTCTAAAAACATACTATCTTGCCAGTTAAAATTTGTTAATGATTGGCTCATATAATTTCCATATATATAGGTATTAAATCTGTGATTAAGGATAGATTATATCTAAAAAATTTCTATTGCAATAATCACTATCAAGGTTATGTACTCTCCCTCATACATCAGAGAGAATTTGTAAGCATTTCTCTATGGAAGTTAATTTTTTTTAATATATTTTTGATTCATTTTTTTTATAAAAAAATTACTAGCCACCAAGAAAAAGTTTACCAACTTCTGGGTCTTCTAATAATTGACTGCCATAGTCTGCTAACACCAACTCGCCAGACACAATGACATAACCAATATCGCAAAACTCTAGGCCTTTTTTGGCATTTTGCTCAACCATAATGATGGTTTTGCCTTGGTTACTTTGCAAATCTCTCAGTATTTCGAACACCATGTTAATAAACCTAGGCTCCAGTCCAATTGAAGGCTCATCAACCAAAAGCACTTTCGGATTCATTATTAAAGCTCTGGCTATTTCCAGTAGCCTTCTTTCACCCCCAGAAAGAGAGCTTGCCTTGTTATTTCTGCGCTTGTTAAGGCGTTCGTACTCTGAAAATACTTCATCAACAGCCTTTTTAGCATCGGCTGTTTTATCTAGCAGGAATCCGCCCATTAACAAGTTTTCCTCAACCGTCATATTTGGGAAAACAGAGTTGTCCTGTAATATATAGGCGATGCCAGATTCTTTTAATTTTTCATTTGGGGTAAGGCTTGTTATCTGCTTACCGTCGATACTAATGTCACCGCTAAAAATTCTAGTAAAGCCAAAAATACTATGTAGAATTGTTGATTTTCCAGCGCCATTTGGACCTATTAAACACAGTGACTGACCATCGCCTATACGCAAATCAATGTCATGCAGGATTTCCATTTCTCCATAACCTGCCTTAAGTTTATCTATTGACAGGTGTGGTTTATGGTTTGTTAATGCGTCCAGGTCATCTGTAGTTAAATTGCCTTGTTTTAAGGCACTTGCTTGCTTGTCAACGTCTTCAACTGAAATTACAGTTTCTACGTCACCTTGCCCATATCCGTGTATTTTTTTTGGCATCTTTAATTTCCTAAATACGCGTCAATTACGCGTTGATCATTTTGTATTTCATCTGGCTTGCCGTCTGCAAGCATTGTTCCGTTAGCTAAACAGTATATGTGTTCGGCAAGGTTCATGATTACCCGCATATTGTGTTCTATCACTAGTAGTGTTATGCCTTTTTCTTCATTGACTTGTCGAAGACGATCAATGAGGCCGTTAATTAAAGTCGGGTTAACGCCAGCTGTTGGTTCGTCGAGTAAGAGTATTGTGGGCTTTTTCATTAATGCCATTGCAAACTCTAAGAGTTTCTGTTGCCCAAACGACAAGTCGCCGGCCAACAAAAAGCGTTTCTTATACAAACCAACAAAAGCCAATAATTCATCTGCCATTTCATCAACTTCTTTCGAAAATGGATTAAAAATCCTTTTCCAGTTGGAGTCAATATCCGAACTAATCTGCATATTCTGCACACAGGTCATTTTGTCGTAGATATGAGTTTGCTGAAATGTTCTAAGCATTCCCAGTCTGGCAATCTTAGGAATGGTTAGTGACGAAATTTCTTTGCCATTAAAATGTATTTCACCAGAGTCAATCGGATGATGTCCAACAATTGAATTAAATAGTGTCGTTTTGCCAGAACCATTTGGGCCAATAATGCCTACTATTTTGCCCTTTGGAACTGTAAGCGAAACATCGTGATTTGCAATTACACCACCATAAGACTTATCAACAGATTTAACATTTAATAGATCCACTAGCCTTCTCCCTTTTGAGACAAAATGCTATTATTTAATTGTTTTCTATCTTTAAAGTAACCTAATATTCCTTTTGGAAAATAAACGACCACGATTAAAATCAACAAACCAAGAGCCACCTTATCCCACCCTAATAAGTAAGTCCAGAAGGTTTCTTTTGCTGAATATAATATTACAGCGCCAAGTACAGGTCCCCATATAGTTCCTTTGCCACCCAATATAGCCATGATAATCATCCAGACACCGAATGTTGGACCTGAAAAAGCAATTTCTACTGGGTCGATAAAACCAATAACATTGCCTATGCCTGCACCAGCAATGGCCAAAAAGAAAGCCGAAATAGACCAGCCTGCAATTTTATATTGAGTAGTATGAATACCCATTGATTCTGCTTTATTTTCATTATCCCTAATTGCATTAAGAGCTAAGCCGAACTGACTCTGATAGATCTTCCTAAATAGAAAGAATGTAGCAACTGCAACCAATAAAAATGCGTAATAATAAAATGCCTCTTTGCCTATTAACAATTCACGTGGGTAAAGAGGAGTTACCATTCCAGAACCCGCACCAATATAATCAATCCCGCTAGCTATCTCAGCAGCGGCATGGCCTAATCCTAGAGTGCAAATGGCGAAATAGTGACCACGCATACCTAATATTCCTGAACCTAGAATCACGGCAAGCAGTACTGCCACAATAGCCCCAGAAAGAGTGCCAACAGCAAGGCTGATAAAATACTCACTCGCATTCAAGTTAACTACAATTTCAGAAACTCGCTCAAATCGATCTAAACCGCTAGAAAACATATCTCTTTGCACGACTGCGCTGACATACATTCCAACGCCCAAAAATAAAATATTACCAAAAGAGGTATAACCCGTTTGTCCCCCAAGCATATCCCAAGTGAGAGCCAGGATAATCATTACCCAAATATATGTCAGTAAAGTTATATGATTTGGGAAAAGAAATGGCACAATAGCAGAGATCGCTAGCCCAAGCCAAATTAAAGTATTTTGTTTGTCTTTTGTTATCATAATCAGCCTCAATTATTGTATGTATTGGCGTTTTTTTCTTGCCCTGATACTTCTTGTAATAAGAATAATAACCAACAGACAAAAGATAACAGCTGCTTGAAACTCTGCACCGATAATAAAACCAGTGACGTTTTCAAACGCACTTATCCCCATACCGGTAAAAATTATCCCCATGAAATTGCCTAGCCCTGCCAGAATAACAATAAAAAACGAGCGAAATGTATAAACCAGACCTATAAAAGGGTGTATCGCCCAAATCATAACCACTAAAGAGCCTCCAATACCGCATAGAGCCGCATTAATAGCAAATGTATTGGCATATACTCTGTCAATATTAATCCCTAGAATTCTTGCTGCACGTGGATTTTGAGAGGTTGCTCGGATAGTCTGCCCCAAACGAGAATACTTCATTACAACAAACAACACGATAGCGACAAAAACAGCAATGATGAAACTAACAAGTTGAATATTAGAGATTATTAATGCTCCATCAAATAGGAACTGCATACCTAGTTCAGGATTTGCTGTAACTATATCAGGTCCAAAAATCGCCTGCATCAATTGTTGCATTAGAATCGCCAATCCAAAGGTGGCTAGTATGGTAATAAAGATATCTTTCTCACCCAATAATCGATAAATAACGGTTTTGTAGATAAACAAACCGAATACAAAAAGTAAAACAGCAACAATTGGAATTGTAAGTATCGGATGAATTCCAAATTGATAAAATAAGGTATAAGTTATGTAGCCGCCAAAAATAACCATCTCACCTTGGGCAAAATTGATTATATCCATTACCCCCCAGATCAATGCTAAGCCATAGGCGATTAATGCAAAAATAGCGCCAACCAGCAAACCATTAATTATCAGTTGAGCAAGAAACTCTGGACTATCAATTAATATTTTTATATAGGTAATCATTTCTCACTCTTTAAATAGTCATTTATAAAAGGCAGTGCTTAAAAAAACACTGCCTTTAAATTTACAAAAACTCTCTATACACTCCGATTAAGGGCGTGGATATACAAGTTCAGCCTCTGCAACATTGGCAGGAGCAACAACATAATATTTGCCATCAATGAGTTGACGCAAAATCATTGGTTTTGCAATATTATTGCCTGCTTCTGAAAACTTGATTTGACCATAGAAAGTTGACAGATCAGTTGCAGCTAGAGCGTCTCTTACAGCATCTTTGTCAAGAGAGTTAGCTCTAGTTATCGCATCCGCCATAACTATCACTGCGGCAGTTGATTCAGCAGCTTGATATGGTGGAACGTAGCCATACTCATTGTCAAAGATTGCAGAGTAGTTACCCGCAGTACCAAACACAGCGCCTTCACTTGAAACAGTAGGCGACCATTGAGCTGCGCACAAAGCATAGTCTGCAAGATTGCCAAACTTTTCTTTGTCATGAAGCTTTGCTGACTCACAATGCGTCATTGCAAGCATGTTAACAGAAACCGCGAGATCGTTCATTTGTCTAACAACTAGTGCTGCACCCTTAGAATGGCCAGTAACTACAAGTAGGTCTGGTTTAAGGGCTTTCACCTTAACCAGTGTAGATGTCATGTCGCTCAGATCTCTAGGCAACTTATCATCAATGACTACTGTCATGCCGTGACGATTTATGTCATCAAGAACACCTGCTCTAATGTCTTGAGAGAATGGATCATTCTCAATCGCAAGAGCTACGGTTATTTCTGATGCCGGTTTGCCGGCCTTAATGGCTATTTGATTTACTGCCTCTTGCAAATACTGCTCAGAAGTTGACAGTACAGCAAACATATACCTATATCCTTGATTGAACAATGAGCGAGATGCTCCATTTGCCTCAACCATTGGTACGCCATGTGCTTCTGTAACCGGTGCAATAGCTTTAGTTAGGCCTGAACTATATGGACCTAACATAAAACTAACACCATCTCTAAGAATCAACCTTTCAGCTAGTGACGCACCACGTGCAGGTGTAGACTCATCGTCATAGTAGATAATTTCTAGATTGTAAGTTTTTCCATCAACAAGTACGCCACCCATATCATTGACATATTTGACGCCTAAGTCGTAGCCTTTTTTAGTGTGGTTACCTGCTGTTGAATATTTCCCCGACAAAGAGACCGCTGCACCAAGCTGTATTGTATCCGCCATAGCTGCAGGACTAATCATCAGTCCCGAAAGCACAAGCGTTGTAATTGCTGTGCTTAGTATTTTTTTAAACATATTAAACTCCTTTAAGTTATGAAATGA
>JAPYSK010000063.1 GCA_029936515.1 Candidatus Thioglobus sp. | reverse complement strand
GCTGGAGCTTCAGTAGCAGCTTCAGCCGCTTCTTTAGCCTCTAAATCCGCTTTAGCTTTTAAATCTGCTGCAATTTTTTTAGCTTTATCTGCTACTTTCGCATCTTGCATAGCTAATTGTTTTTCGCGAATTGAAGGATCTCTATACTCTTTTACAAGTTGCTTAACGCGGTCTGAAATCTGCGCGCCTTGTGAAATCCAATATGACAGTCTGTCTTCTTCTAGTTGAAGCCTGACTTCTTGTCCGCGAGCGACAGGATTGAAGTATCCAATACGCTCAATGTAACCACTATCTCTTCTCTTTCTAGAGTCTGTTGCTACAATCGAATAAAAAGGTTTTTTCTTGGCTCCACCTCGGGCTAGTCTAATCTTAACCATGGGTTTTTTGCTCCTTTTAGATTGTTTAAATATTAAGGCGGGAAATTATATCAGTTTTAAATACCTCGTGCTAATTTAATCGCATCACCGATATAGTTCATAGGGGTTAGTTTACGAAGCTCTTCTTTTGCATCTTCAGGTATATCTAAAGAGTCTATAAAGTCTGCCAATATTTTGGCATCAATTTTCTTACCACGAGTAAGAGACTTGAGTTTTTCGTAAGGGTTTTTGACTCCATATCGACGCATAACAGTTTGAATTGGTTCAGCAAGAACTTCCCATGCTTTATTCAAGTCATCAATTAACTTATCTTGATTAACTTCTAGTTTCGAAATCCCTTTACTTATGGAGGCATATGAAATTAGGCAATGTGCACAGCTGACACCTAGATTTCTTAAAACCGTTGAATCTGTTAAATCTCTTTGCCATCTAGAAATTGGAAGTTTTGCTGCAAAATGGTCGCCTATAGCGATAGCTAATCCTAAATTTCCTTCTGCATTTTCAAAATCAATTGGATTAACTTTATGTGGCATAGTTGAAGAACCAACTTCACCCTTAATAGTTTTTTGTGTGAAATAACCTAACGAAATATAACCCCAAACGTCACGACAAAAATCAATCAGAATAGTATTAAAACGATTTAGTGCATGAAAATACTCTGCAATGTAATCATGTGTCTCTATTTGTGAACTATAGGGCGCATAATTTATTCCGAGACTTTCGATAAAGTTCTTCGAAATATTAGGCCAATCAAGATTAGGGTAAGCACTTATATGCGCATTAAAATTACCTACTGCGCCATTAAACTTGCCCATTATTTTGACCTCTTCAAGCTGGTCAATTTGTCTCATCAATCGGTAAGAAAAATTAGCCATTTCCTTTCCAAGAGTTGTCGGTGAAGCTATTTGACCATGCGTTCTAGAAAGCATTGCAACATCTGCATTATCTTTAGCTAGATCTGTAATTAGATTCAAAGTTTTTCTCATCTCATCAAGTAGAACTTGCCTTCCATCCTCAAGCATTAATGCATAAGATAGATTATTAATGTCTTCTGAAGTACATGCAAAATGAATAAACTCATTTACATTTTGAAGTTCAGGGGTAGAAGAAACTTTTTCTTTAAGAAAGTATTCAACAGCTTTCACATCGTGGTTAGTTGTTTTTTCAATTCCTTTTATTATCTTAGCATCCTCTAAGGAGAAATTATCAACAATATTTGACAAAACGTTTTTAGATTTTAAGCTGAATTCAGGAACTTCAGAGATTTGAGAATTTTTTGACATTGCCTCTAGCCATCGAACCTCGACCAAGAGTCTGTACTTAACTAAACCATACTCACTAAAAATCGCCTTAAGCGGACCTGTCTTAGCGCTGTAACGACCATCGATGGGTGAAATAGATGTAAGGTTATCAAATGTCATATTATGATTTTTGCTTCAATATATTTAAGCAACCACCTTAAAAAGGATAAAATTATACTCTATTTATTGAATTACCTTCTAGTCTGTATTATTATGAAAGAAGCTTACTTAAAACACTGCGATGAAAGAAAAGTAGAAAGCCTACCTCCACTAGCATTAAACGCTAAACAAACTAAGTCAGTAGTGGATCAGCTGATTGTAGGCTCAGATGATGATTTTTTTCTCGATCTTTTAACTCATAGAGTGCCGCCCGGAGTTGATGAAGCTGCTTATGTAAAAGCTGGTTTTTTAAACAGCGTTGCCAAAGGTGAACAGGCTTGTAAGGCTATCTCTCAAAAGCATGCAACTTTTTTACTAGGCACAATGCTTGGTGGATACAGTATCACCTCTCTAATTGAATTACTTGATATCGATGAGACTGCTGAAACGGCTTGCGAAGCCCTTTCTTACACCATACTTATCTATGAAGCGCATCAAATTATTCTCGAAAAATCAACCCACAACACTTACGCTAAAAAAATAGTAGATTCTTGGGCTGAAGGGGATTGGTTTACCTCAAAAGATCCACTTTCTGAAAGTATTAAAGCAATCGTTTTTCGGGTAGATGGTGAAACTAATACGGATGACCTCTCTCCTGCAACTGAAGCGTGGTCTCGCCCAGATATACCGCTTCATGCAAAGGCAATGCTTATTAAAAAAATAGATAAACCCCTTGAAACAATTGAAAAACTCAAAGAAAAGGGTCTTCCTTTAGCTTATGTAGGTGATGTAGTTGGCACTGGATCTTCTCGTAAATCTGCAATCAACTCAGTTTTATGGCATATGGGAAAGCCAATAGACTACATTCCTAATAAAAACAGTGGCGGCATAGTGCTTGGCGGAAAAATTGCACCAATATTTTTTAACACAGCAGAGGACTCTGGTGCTCTTCCAATACAGTGTGATGTATCAAACCTCAATATGGGAGATGAAATAACAATTCATCCTTATAAAGGCATCATCACAGATTCTTCAGGTAATACAGTATCAACTTTTGAGTTGGCACCAAGCACTATGCCTGATGAAGTTCGTGCTGGTGGAAGAATTCCACTCATTATTGGTAGAGGCCTTACTGACAAGACAAGATCTGAACTTGGCTTAAGCGTTAGTGACATCTTTCTTCGCCCTGTTGACCCAAAGAATAGCTCAGCTGGTTTTACTTTAGCTCAAAAAATTGTTGGCAAGGCTTGCGGCGTTAAAGGCGTTAGACCTGGAACTTATTGTGAACCTAGAATGAGTGCTGTTGGTTCCCAAGATACAACAGGCGCGATGACTCGTGACGAATTAAAAGAACTCGCATGCTTAGGCTTTTCTGCAGATCTTGTGATGCAAAGTTTTTGTCATACAGCAGCATACCCCAAACCCATTGACCTAGAATTACAACATTCACTTCCAGACTTCATGCACTCTCGTGGTGGCGTTTCACTTAAACCTGGCGATGGTATTATTCATTCTTGGCTTAACCGCATGCTTTTGCCTGATTCAGTAGGTACAGGTGGTGACTCTCATACCCGATTCCCAATCGGAATTAGCTTTCCAGCAGGATCTGGGCTAGTTGCATTTGGAGCCTCTATTGGTGTATTGCCATTAGATATGCCTGAATCAGTTTTAGTTAGATTTAAGGGAACTATGCAACCTGGAATTACCTTAAGAGACCTTGTCAACGCAATACCTTATGTCGCAATACAAAAAGGCCTTCTGACTGTTGATAAATCTAACAAGAAGAATGTCTTTTCTGGACGAGTTCTAGAGATTGAAGGCCTGGGAGACCTTAAAGTTGAACAAGCATTTGAGCTTGCAGATGCTACTGCAGAACGATCTGCAAATGGTTGCACAGTTCAACTCAATAAGGAACCAATTCAGGAATATTTAAAATCAAATATTACCCTTCTTAGCTCTATGATAGATGCCGGCTATAATGACAAAAAAACTATTGCTAAAAGAATCCAAGATATGCAAAAGTGGCTTGATAAGCCTACACTTCTTAAAGCCGATAAGGATTGTGAGTACGCTGAAGTTATTGAAGTAAACCTAGATGAAATAAAAGAGCCGATTGTTGCATGTCCGAATGACCCAGACGATGTGAGACTTCTCTCATCTGTTGCAAAAACAGCTATCGATGAGGTGTTTATTGGATCATGCATGACTAATATTGGTCACTTTAGAGCTGCAGCGCAACTCTTAAAAGATAAAACTGAACTTAACACTGTTTTGTGGGTGGTACCACCAACACGTATGGATGAAAAACAGCTGCGTGCAGAGGGTATTTATGAGACTTTTGAAAGGCTAACAGAGCATACTGAAATCCCTGGCTGCTCTCTTTGCATGGGTAATCAAGCAAGAGTAGAAGAAGGCGCATCGGTCGTTTCAACATCTACAAGAAATTTTCCAAACCGTCTTGGTGATAACGCTAACGTCTTCTTGGCTTCTGCTGAAGTTGCTGCTATATCTGCAAAACTTGGCTACATACCAACACCTGATGAGTATCTTTCCTTAATGAAAGATATTGAACCAATGTCTGGTGAAATATATCAATATCTGAACTTTGATCAGATTGCAGATTACCAAAAATCAGCTGCAAATGTCCCACTTGAAACTATCCTCCAAAGCTAACTTAGTTTGGGTAATAAAAAAAGCCGCTCTAGAGCGGCTTTTTTAATAATATTTCTAAAGAATTACTTAATCTTAGCTTCTTTATACATAACGTGTTTTCTTACCACGGGATCAAATTTTTTGACTTCAACTTTCTCAGGATGAATACGCTTGTTCTTTGTAGTTGTGTAGTAATGACCTGTTTCAGCCGAAGATACTAGTTTAATTTTCTCTCTCATAAGTTACTCCCTATACCTTTTCGCCGCGACCACGGATTTCTGCTAGTACTACATCAATACCCTTCTTATCAATAACCCGAAGACCTCTTGCAGACAGCTTCAACTTAACAAAACGATTTTCATTCTCCACCCAAAAACGATGCGTATGAAGATTTGGATAAAAGCGACGACGCGTTCTATTGTTGGCATGCGAAACGTTGTTACCGCTCATAGGTCGCTTACCAGTTACTTGACATACCTTTGCCATAACGACTACCTTTACTAAATTCTAAAAAGGGCAAATTATACGCAAAAAATAGCTGTTTTTTTATATAAATTTATTTACTTTATTTATAAAAACTGTATCATACCAATCTTTCGGAGGGATGGCAGAGCGGTTGAATGCACTGGTCTTGAAAACCAGCAAGGGCTAATACCCTTCCAGGGTTCGAATCCCTGTCCCTCCACCA
>JAPYSK010000062.1:1914-5132 GCA_029936515.1 Candidatus Thioglobus sp. | reverse complement strand
GGCAAATCAACAATTGCTGATCGCTTTATTCAGTATTGCGGTGGACTGACTGATCGTGAGATGTCGTCTCAAGTTCTTGATTCAATGGATATTGAGAAAGAGCGTGGTATTACTATTAAATCACAAAGTGTTTCTTTAAAATACAAGGCAAAAGATGGCGAAACTTACCAACTTAATTTTATTGATACCCCTGGACATGTAGATTTTTCATACGAAGTATCTCGCTCTCTTTCTGCTTGCGAAGGAGCTTTGTTAATAGTCGACGCGTCTCAAGGAGTTGAAGCACAAACTGTTGCAAATTGCTATACTGCTTTGGACCAAGGGCTAGAAGTGGTAGCGGTTCTCAACAAGATTGATTTACCTGCTGCTGAACCAGAAAGAGTTGTGGATGAAATAGAGGATGTCATTGGTGTTGAGGCACATGATGCTGTTCATGCAAGCGCTAAATCTGGAGTAGGCATTGAGGAAATTCTTGAACAAATTGTAGAAAAAATACCTGCCCCTAAAGGTAATTTAGATGGCCAAATTAAAGCGCTTATTATTGACTCTTGGTTTGATAATTATTTAGGAGTTGTTTCACTGATTAGAGTGATAGATGGTGAAATAAGAGCTAAAACAAAAATAAAAATATTTTCAAATGGAGATGAGCACTCGGTAGATGAAGTGGGAATTTTTACTCCTAAAAGAACTAAAACTATTAGCCTAAAGGCTGGTGAAGTTGGATACCTAATTGCTAGTATCAAAAATATTGATGGTGCGCCTGTTGGGGATACTATTACAGGCAGTAAGAGACCAGCTGAATTACCCCTAGATGGCTTTAAACCAATTCAACCTAGAGTATTTGCAGGTCTATTTCCGACTTCTGGTGAGGATTATGAGAAATTTAGAGATGCGCTTTCAAAGCTCCGCTTGAATGATGCTGCATTGCAGTATGAACCTGAAAATTCTGACGCCCTTGGTTTTGGATTTAGAATTGGATTTCTTGGTTTACTTCATATGGAAATTGTTCAAGAGCGCTTAGAGCGTGAATACGACCTAGATTTAATAACCACTGCTCCAACTGTAGTTTATGAAATTTTAGATACCAAGGGCAAAATATTTAAGGTTGATAGTCCATCAAAACTTCCTGGAATACAAACAATAGCTGAGTTTAGAGAGCCAATTATTACTGCAAATATTTTGGTAACTAATGAGTACGTTGGGCCAGTAATTAGCTTATGTGTTGAAAAGAGAGGTATTCAAAAGAGTATAAATTATATGGGAAGACAAGTCTCTATTGTCTATGAGTTGCCATTAAATGAAGTGGTTCTGGACTTTTTTGATAAACTAAAATCCGTCTCAAGGGGTTTTGCCTCTATGGATTATCACTTTGAGCGCTATCAAACGGCTGACCTGATTCGTTTAGATATTCTGATAAACAATGAAAGCGTTGATGCTTTGGCGCTAATTATTCATCGAGATAACTCCGTACATAAGGGCCGTGAAATTGCTATAAAAATGAAAGAGTTAATTCCTAGGCAGATGTTTGATGTTGCAATTCAGGCTTGTATTGGTTCTAAAATAATCTCAAGAACAAATGTTAAAGCTCTGAGAAAAAATGTAACTGCAAAGTGTTATGGTGGTGATGTATCTCGCAAAAGAAAGTTACTAGAGAAACAAAAGAAAGGAAAGAAAAGGATGCGCTCGATTGGAAGGGTAGATATACCTCAGGAGGCATTTCTTGCAGTTCTTCATATTGACTGAAAGATTTACTTCCCTTTCTTTAATATTTCTTCTAAGTTAGTAAACCAGTCTGTATGATCTTCAGGACAGACCAATGTTGGATCAATATCAGGCAATTCCATAGTACTACCTAAGGGCGCTAACATCCATCCACGTGCCGTTTGTCTTGGTACTCGAGAACCACAATTATTACAAAATGCATTGCCAAAGGTGTTGGGTGGTGAAAGAATATATTCACCTCTTTTATTCTTCCCTGAGAGCCATGAAAATTGTTCAGGCTTTACAAAAAGATTAGTTGCAAAGGCTGCTCCAGTTACTTTACGGCATCTTGAGCACTGACATATTCCAAAAAACTCATAAGGCCCATGCATTTCCCATGATACTTTTCCACAAAGGCATTCTCCATTTAATTTATTCTTAGTTTGCATAATAAAATAACTCCATAGCTTGTGTTTTTATATTGATAGTACCTCTAAAAAAAACTTTGTACCAAAGTATGATAAAAGTAATATTCCAAAAGCAATTTGTGTTGACAAAGTTACCATTTTTCCTCGCCATCCAAAAAGCTTATGTCCGACAACAATGCCGGCAAATCCAATCCATGCTATAACTGAAAGGATCGTTTTATAGGTAAGTTTTTGAGTAAAGAAGTCATCAATATAGAAGTACCCTGAGATTAATGAAAATGTTAATAACAAGAAACCCATTTTTAACGTTTGATAAAGAAAATCTTCCATAGTCTGTAGTGCAGGAAGCTTATCTATAAAGGTATTAATATTATGATTATGCAAGAGACGCTCTTGGATGCTTAATAAAATTGACTGACCAACAGCAATCGAAAGAAGCGCATAGGCACCTATTGATAGAAAAACGTGCACTGCAATAGATGTTGAGAGTAGTTTGTCTTGACTTCCAGGAAAAAATAACGCAATAATTACTGCAACTGCACTAAGAGGATACACAAGCATTCCTAAAGAGTGAATCGGCTTACTAAAGGAAGTAATAAAAAGTAACGTAGCAACAACCCAGGCAACAAAAGAAATACTAATTGTGAGTCCAAAAAAAACACCGTTATGTTGCCACAAATTAAACAAAATATAGCCATGAGAGGAGCATGCTATAAGAAGAAGCAAATTAATGATTGTTCGATGCTGGTTAGTAACCCTTTCAAGGACAAAATACCTAGTCAGTAATAGTCCGGCAATCAGGTAAGCTACAAAGGGTAGGGTGTATAGTAAGGCCATTTCTAGCTTTGTCGATGCAAAAGATTATATAATACGATAATTCACTCTGTTTGAACGTAATGTTTGATAATTTAACTGATCGACTATCCAACAGCTTTAAAGCCTTACAAGGAAAAAATAAGCTTTCCGAAGATAATATTAAAGAGGCTATTCGTGAAGTTAGACGTTCTCTATTAGAAGCTGATGTTGCTCTTGATGTAATTAAGTTTTTTCTTGATCAAGTCCAAGAAAAAGCGATTGGACTTAAGGTAA
>JAPYSK010000062.1:0-1814 GCA_029936515.1 Candidatus Thioglobus sp. | reverse complement strand
CAGATAGGGGTTGATTTCTTCCCTTCAACTACTGATGATAAGCCAGAAAAAATTGTTTCTGATGCAAAAAAACTAGCTCAATCTAAGTTTCATGATGTTCTCTTAGTCGATACCGCGGGTCGATTACATATTGATGAACAGATGATGTCTGAAATTCAAATTCTTCAGAAACAAGTTAATCCCATAGAGACTTTATTTGTTGTTGACTCAATGACCGGTCAAGATGCAGCACATACCGCTAAAACATTCTCAGATATGTTGCCTTTGACGGGTGTTATCTTAACCAAAACAGATGGTGATGCTAGAGGTGGTGCTGCTTTATCGGTAAGACATATCACTGGGAAGCCAATAAAATTTATGGGTGTTGGAGAAAAGACTGATGCTTTGGAGCCATTTTATCCTGACAGATTGGTTTCTCGAATCCTTGGAATGGGTGATGTATTGTCTTTGGTTGAAGAGATATCAAAAAAAGTTGACCATAAAAAAGCCCAAAAAAGTGTTCAAAAAATGGCAAAAGGCAGATTTGATCTTGATGATATGAGGGATCAGTTGATGCAAATGCAGCAAATGGGTGGGATGGGTGCTTTAATGGATAAGATGCCGGGTATGGGACAAATTCCTCAGAGTGTTAAAAATCAAGTAATTGGTGATACTGAAAGTAGCCGAATGGTGGCGATTATTAACTCTATGACTCCAAAAGAAAGAAGCCATATCAACCTAATTAAAGGATCTCGAAAGAAGAGGATAGCTGATGGTTCTGGAACAAATGTGCAGCATGTCAATAAATTGTTAAAGCAGTTCGAAAAAATGCAGAAAACAATGAAAAAGATGAAGGGCGGTAAGATGAAAAAAATGATGCAGCAGATGGGTCAAATGCAGGGAGAAGGTGGTATGCCAGACCTTTCTAAGATGCCAGGGCTTGGCGGAAAAAAATTTCCTTTTTAGGAAATTAAATCATAATAAAAATATTCTTATTAAGTTCAGAGTATTTAGTCTAGAAACTGACTGAAAAAAATATTAATCCCTCGTGATTGCGTTTTATTTTTTTTAATATAAAATTTGCTCATTCAGATATTCTTTGTAGAGAGACAATATGAAGTTAAATTTAAAGATACTAAGCTTTTTCTTAATTGGTTTTTTTTCATTTAATCCTTTAATTACACTTGCTGATGATGTAGTTGATACTGTCCAGCTCTCCCTTGTGATTACCTCTGCTGATGAGATTAACTTAACAGCAATAAAACAGGTGGAAAAAGGCATAAATTCGTTCGAAGCTATCACTCAATTAGTAACAGTAGGTGTAAAAGATACTGATTGGGGTCCACAGATTATGTCTTTAGGTGGTGTTGAAGCGGTTGGAAATACTTATTGGGCGTTGTATGTTAACGGCTCAATGTCAATGGTTGGCGTTAAAGATGTTATACTTTCAGAAGATACGTTTATTCGCTTGAATATTGAAGCCTTTTAAGATATTATTGAATTCAAAATTACAGGAGAGTTATTATGATTAATCAAGAGCAAAAACTGAAATCAAGTTTCAGTTATTTAGTTATTCTAGCAGTCTTAATTGCACTTGGCGTTGCTGGTAGACTGCTACCTCACCCACCTAATTTTACTCCAATGGCAGCAATTGCGCTTTTTGCGGGTTTTATATTTATAAAAAGATACATGGCAGTTGTTGCAGTTATTTCAACTATGCTTCTGTGTGACTATTTTGCTTTTGGTTCTCTTTCTGTAAGTTGGTTTGGTTCTAAGTCAAT
Organism: Candidatus Thioglobus sp.; assembly: GCA_029936515.1. GTDB lineage: Bacteria > Pseudomonadota > Gammaproteobacteria > PS1 > Pseudothioglobaceae > Pseudothioglobus. The sequence goes on along the minus strand of JAPYSK010000062.1, from coordinate 54 downwards.
GTTTGTCGTTTATCTCGCTTTGTTGTTTCCGATTGTTTTTAAAAACTTTCTACA
>JAPYSK010000017.1:6466-31095 GCA_029936515.1 Candidatus Thioglobus sp. | reverse complement strand
CCTCACACATCAAACGAAGTTTAGATATATATCTTTTATATTTAAAGCTAATCAGAGCACCCTAAACATTTTGATGTGCTCAATTCCAGCTTCTTTATAAACCTCGCCAACACAAACAAAACCAAGATCTAAATAGAAACTATGAGCGTGCCATTGCGAAGACAACCAAACCTTTTCTAGACTCATGTCTTGGGCACACTTAATGAGCTCTTTCATAATTGACTTGCCAATTCCAAGGCCTCTGTAATTCTTTAGAACAGCGACCCTACCAATATGACCATCACTTAGTATTCTGCCAGTACCCATTGGTACACCATCAACAAAAGTCAAAACATGTTTCGCTTCGCCATCAAGGCCATCAATTTCTAGCTCCTCTGGTACATTCTGCTCGTCAACAAAAACCTCGTATCTTATTGCGCAGATGTTCTCAGTATGGGATTCATAGTCACAAATTATGGATGTAGTATTCATTCAAATTTATATTGTCTAAAAGGTCACAAAAAATAGGTTTATTGCAAGAGCAAAATATATTAAAGCTGCAAGTATGTTAAGGTTCTTGTTTATCGTATTCGATTTCTTAAGTATGTCTTCAAGAAAACTAGCTAGATATGCAATTGATGTAAAGACACAAAGCGCGCTGAGGATAAATAACAGTCCAAGTAAAAAAATCTGGATTGAGACATTGTCATTACTGGTGTTTACAAACTGTGGCAAAAAAACCAAAAAAAAGAGTGCCACCTTTGGGTTAGTCAAATTCATAATAACACCAGTAAAGTAGTAAGAGCGATTTGTATTGTCTTTGTCAGTTCTGCCTAAATTTAACTCTTTGTTTTTTTGAACCGAAAGCCATGCAAGATAAAGAAGGTAGAATGCACCAATAATTTTTAGTCCATTAAAAGCAATAGCACTGGTTTGAAAGATAACGCTAACGCCTATCGCAACAAGGACCGTGTGGGCTATCAATCCTGTACATAATCCCAGTGTGGTATAAAAACCAATCCTCCATCCCTTTAAAGCTGAGTGAGACATAACAAAGATATTATCTGGACCTGGAACAAGGCTTAATACTACCGAGGCGGTAACAAAAGCTATTATTGTTTCAGTACTTAATATTTCAAACATTTACTGTTCCATAATAAACTATTGACTAAAAACTTCATTTGGATTCCGAAAAGATTTAAATTCAAGAGCGTTCTGAGAATAGTCCTCAAGAAACATTGTTGCTTGCTCTCCAGGCATACCTTCAAACCTAATAGTAGGTTCAATAATAAACAGAATTCCTGCTGATTTTAATTTATCAGCTAGATTATGAAATAAGTCCCAATCAATGACACAACCAAAGTGTGGTAATGGAACCTCTACATTGTCCACCCTAGAGTCAGACTCAAGTTCTTTTATCGTCTGACCAATATGCAAAGATAACTGATTTCCAAAGAAATCAAAATCAACCCAACTTTCTGTACTTCTACCCTCTTGACAACCCAAAAGATCGCCATAAAACCTTCTTGTAGAATCAAGATCGTTAACTGTATATGCTAAATGAAAAACACTCATAATCTATATAGTTATGTATTACCCATAATTAAGCCAACAAGAATCAACGTTAAACCAGTAACTCTATTTTGCCATAATATTTTTTTAGGGTCTGATAGTAAAGACTTTGATATTTCAGCAATCATTGTATAGCCAGTCATTACGATTAAGTCAACACCAATCAATGTTGCAGTAAAAATTACACAGGTAGAAAGTTTAAGTGCTGTTAAATCTATAAATAATGGTATTAATGCAAGAAAAAAAACTGTACCCTTAATGTTGGTTAAATTCACAAAAAAACCTTGAAAAAGCCCTTTTAAAGGGCTAAAACTACTCTGCAATATCTCTTTAGATGTAGATATTTGTTCAATTTTTTTAAGCCACTGCATGATACCTAACGCTATTAAATAGATCATTCCAACGGCCTTTATTACTTTAAAGATAGCTGGAAACTGATCAATTAAAACTCCCAGACCAAAAAGCAAAAATATAATTTGACTTATCAAACCAAATTGCAAGCCAATTACTGAAAACAGTGATCTCTTAAAGCCATACTGAGTTCCCTGACTTATTGAAAAAATAGCACCAGGTCCTGGTGAAATGCTAATAAAAAGTGCAGATGCTAATAGGCCAAGCCAGATAGTTAAATCCATTATTATATTTTGTTAGTTTCGAATGGAGTTATTGAGAATTTTCTGCATTGCAGTTCCAACAGTAATCAAATGTTTGATCATTATCTTCAAAGCATTGATCACATTGCCAAGTTATTGAGCTTATATCAGTATCAAACGACTCAACAATCTTTAGTGCTTCTTCTAGATTATCATCTTTTAAAAGCCAAACTTCTGGCCAAAAGGGAGCTAGACTACCTGCAGCACCTGATGCAAATTCATTATTAAGGGCTACCTCAAAACCATGACCAATTAAAACGTTTTTGACATTAAGAACCATTATTCGATTTTCATTAGTATAGATAAGCTTCATTATTAGGTTCAGTCGAAAAAGCTAAATAAATAGAGCTGCCAAACCTAGAAATGCAACAAATCCAATGACATCAGTAATGGTAGTCAATATTACGCCTCCAGCCAAAGCCGGATCTATCTTTAGCCTAGTAAGTAAGAGCGGTAAGAAGGCACCAGAAAAAGCTGCTACAACTAAATTAACAATGATTGCTACGGCTATAATAAAACTAAGCAAAAGGTCTGAAAACCAGTAATAAGTTATCAGTGCTATCACTATCGACCAAATAATTCCATTAAGCACACTAACAGCGACCTCTTTATTTATTAAAACTCTAATATTGGCTGCACTTACCCTTCCTGTAGCAATACCTCTAGTTACAATAATTAAAGTTTGAGTACCAGCAATACCGCCCATACTTGCTACCACTGGCATTAAAATTGCTAGTGCAATTTTTTGCTGCAATGTTGCTTCAAAAAGACCAATAAAGTAGACCGCAATAAAGGCAGTAACTAAGTTAACTCCAAGCCAAATACTGCGACGCCTTGAGCTTAAAAAAATCGGTGCAAATACGTCCTCATCTTCATCCAAACCTACCATTGACATAACAGAGTGTTCAGCCTGATCACGTATAACATCTACCACATCATCAATGGTAATTCTTCCAACTAATTGGTTATTTTCATCAATAACAGGTGCTGAAATTAAATTCCTTTCTTCGAATAGAAGTGCGACTTCTGATTCATCAGTTTCTGCACTAATAGGTTTAGAGTGATCACTATTAATTAAAGACAAGATAGTTTGCTCTGGCTCTTCAGTTAGGATAGTTGTAATAAGGAGAGAGCCTAAATAATTATAATTTCTATCAACAACAAATACTTGGTCAGTATCGACTGGCATCTCTTTAAGTAATCTAAGGTAACGAGTTACAGCTCGAATTGTGACATCTGGTCTAACTGTAATAAAGTCTGTATTCATTAAACCACCCGCAGAGTTCTCTGGATAACTCAAAATTTTATCTAGATGTTCTCGGTGTTTAAAGTCAAGTGTAAGCAACAAACTATGGACAGCTGATTCGGGAAGGTTTGGAACAATATCAGCTAAGTCATCTGTATCTAATTTTTCAGTAGCCTTAACAAGTGTATCAACTGACATTTCACTAATCAATTGAGATTGGACATCTTCGCTTACTTCTTTTAAAACCTCACCCTGAATTGAAGATCCTATGCTAGGCCAAAGAATCGATCTATCTTTAGGTTGTAGGGCTTCTAATAGACGTGAAATTTCACCAGGGTGAAGTTCTTTAATTTGAGCTTTAGCCTCATCAAGATTCGATGCTTCAAGTGCAATCATTAAATTTTTCAGACTCACTTCGAAAGTCGTGAGTTCAACTTCAGCCATAATTATAATCCCTCAATCGCTATTACATAACAAGCAAAGCTTGTTATGTAATAAATACAACATATTATAATTTATATAGCTTAACCTCTGTGGTTATGTAGCTTTTCTTTGTGTTTAATTATTTGTGAATCTAACTTGTTGATCAGTTGATCAATTGAGACATACATATCAGTGCTTTGTGCCTTGGCAAAAATATCTGTCCCACTTAAATGTATCGTTGCCTCGGCCTTTTGGACGTCTTTTTGAACCTCTAAAATCATATTGACATTCATGACATTGTCAAAGTGGTGTTTAATTTTTGAGAGTTTTTCGTTAGTGTGTTGCTTGATAGATGAAGTAATATCAAGGTGATGGCCAGAGATGTGTAGTTGCATTTTTACTCCTTAGATTAATGAAATAAAATTTTGTTTTTTGCAACTCTATTGTTTCATAAATCTGTAAGCAATATAAACTTTTTTTTCTTTTATTTAGATGAAATTACAGAAAGTTTAAACCCAATGATTAGGATATAATTATTCTTTTGAATTATTTTGAAACTGACATGTTAACGACATCTAAACATTTAAGACGATACACTATACGAAGATACACTCTTCATTCATATTTAGCAATGGCGGTTTTTTTGCCCTAATACGGCAATCGATTTAGTTTCAAAAGCCCCATTATGGGGCTTTTTTGTTTTTATTAGGAATTTATTATGTCTAACTTAATGTCTAACTATTCACCACTTGATGTTACTTTTACAAATGGAAATGGATGTTGGCTAACTGACTCGGAGGGAAAAAAATATTTGGATGCCCTTTCTGGGATTGGTGTTGTTAACCTCGGTCACTGCCATCCAGCAATTACCCAAAGCATTATTGAGCAATCACAAGCGCTTTTGCATACGTCAAACGTTTACCGAATCGGAAACCAAGAAAGATTAGCTGAGCGCCTTTGTAAGTTATCTAATATGGATAAAGCTTTTTTTGCTAATTCTGGTGCTGAAGCTAATGAAGCGGCAATCAAAATAGCTAGACTTTATGCGCGCTCTAAAAACATCAAAAATCCAATTATTTTGACCGCAAATAAAAGCTTCCATGGACGAACAATGGCAACCCTATCTGCCACAGGTAATAGCAAAGTTCAAGCTGGCTTCTCCCCTTTAATGAGTGAGTTTATTCATGTCGATTTTGATGATATTGAGGCTATTAAGAAATACAATGAAAATAAAGATATTGTTGCATTAATGGTTGAGCCAATTCAAGGAGAAGCTGGAGTTATAATTCCACAAAGTGACTACTTAAATAAAGTGAAATCAGTTTGTGATGAAAATGACTGGCTCTTTATTCTTGATGAAGTACAGTCAGGTATGGGTAGAACAGGCAAACTCTTTGCTCACCAATATAACAACATTACTCCTGATATCCTTTGCTTAGCTAAGGGCCTAGGTAATGGCGTTCCGATTGGAGCATGCCTCGCCAAAGGAAAAGCAGCTGAAATGCTTATTCATGGAAGCCATGGCTCAACTTTTGGAGGAAATCCTTTAGTAACAAGGGTTGCCTTATGCGTTCTTGATGTTTTTGAGAATGATTCAATTCTTGACAATGTTAACGAAATGAGTCAGTACTTTGAAGTTCAGCTTAAATCAAAACTAATAGATTGCAAAGTTGTTAAAGAGATTCGTATTAAAGGACTCATGATAGGTATTGAGCTTGATGAAAATAGTATCGATTGTAGTAAGCTAGTTCAAAAAGCGCTAGATGATGAGTTGCTAATTAATATTACTGGAAACTCGATTAGGATGTTGCCACCACTTATAATATCCAAAGAAGAGGTAAACATCTTGATTAAAAAGATTATAAAACTTATAAATTCCTAGGAAAAGATTATGACAAAGCACTTTATCGATTTTGACGATCACTCACTAGAGATTTTACAAAATATTATAGACCGAGCAATCTCTCTTAAAAAAGAGCATAAAGAAGGCCATGTGAATAATTCGCTTAATAATAAAACATTAGCAATGATTTTCGACAAGTCATCTACCCGTACTAGGGTTTCTTTTGAAGCAGGCATGACGCAACTTGGCGGTCAATCACTTTTTCTATCTGAAAAAGATATACAACTAGGAAGAGGAGAGCCGATTACTGATAGCGCAATCGTTATAAGTTCAATGGTTGATGCAGTAATGCTGAGACTTTCATCCCATGAAGATATTATTGAATTCTCAAAGCATTCAAGTAAACCAGTCATTAATGCCCTTTCTGACGAATCTCATCCTTGTCAAATACTTGCTGATTTAATGACTTATCAGGAACAAAGAGGGGCGATCAAAGGCAAGAAAATTGCCTGGATAGGAGATGGGTGTAATGTTTGTCAAACCTATATGCAAGCTGTAAACATATTCGACTTTTCATTATCCATTGCAACTCCTGAGGGTTACGAGCCATCTCAATCGTATGTTGATAAATATCAAAACAATATCGAGTACTTTAATAAACCGTTAGATGCCTGCATAGACGCTGATATTATTGTTACTGACGTTTGGACTAGTATGGGCCAAGAATCTGAACAAAAAGAGCGAGAATTAGCGTTTAAAGGCTTTCAGGTTGATGAAGAGATGATGTCTAAGGCAAAAAATGATGTAATTTTTATGCATTGCCTTCCTGCTTACAGAGGAAAAGAGGTGAGCGCAGATGTGATTGACGGCAAACAGAGCGTTATATGGGATGAAGCTGAAAATCGACTGCATGTCCAAAAAGCATTATTACTCTATCTTATAGAGAATTAGTCACTCTGAGATAACTTAAGTTTTGCTTCTTGATAAAACTTTACACCTCTTTCAACTTTTTCTCGTCCCTTGGAAGCTCTCCAATTGTTGGTATCTCTCAAAGAATATACACAGCCACAATACTCTTGCTGATAAAAATTTTCTTTTTTTGATAACTCCAGCATTCTTGAAGAGCCACCTTTTTTTCTCCAATTAAAGTCCCAATAAGGAACATTATGTGGCTTAGATGATCTAGCGCCTGAATCATTAATTTGATTCATATCTTTCCATCGAGATATACCTAGTGTTGATGAAATAATGTCAAAATTATTTTCGGAAGCATATCTAGCCGTTCTTTCAAAGCGCATATCAAAACATGTTGTACATCTCTTCCCTCTTTCAGGCTCATTCTCTTGCCCTTTTGTCCTCTTAAACCAGTCATCACGATCATAATCGGCATCGATTATTGGCATACCAAGCTTTTGGGCAAAGCGAACGTTCTCTTCCTTTCGAAGCTCGTATTCTTCAACAGGGTGAATATTTGGGTTGTAGAAAAAAATTGTTGTATCAATATCCGAGGCGGCTAATGCCTCCATAACTTCACCTGCGCAAGGAGCGCAACATGAATGAAGTAGTAGTTTTTTCTCGCCATTAGGGGTTTTTAGCTTTGGGCGCTCATAAGAGCTCAATGAATAATTTATCTGAGACATAACTTAACCTTTTTTAACACTTCCCAGACCTCTCTTTTAAGTTTATTATTTTTTAGAATATCTCTTGGGTGATGGGTGGAAAATAGAAAAGATAAATCCGAATTAACCTCTGAACCCATAACCAATACAGCCTTTGCAGGATTAGCCCTAATGCACTCATCAAGATTATCTTTTTCAATTGACATTAAGCAAACATTGCTCAACGTTAAATCAATGGAAGTCAATATTTTTATTAATAAATCTTGGCTTTCACCTGGCTCACAAAAAGAATCTTGAGAGGTAGTTTCAATTATCAAACATTTCACTTTAGGAATTACTTTTTTTTCGGAATCACTTTGAGAATAGAAAAAATCAGGTATCCCTAGGGCTTCTAGATAGTTATTTCTATTTTTTATCGTCATATCTGAGGGTGCGCCTTTTCTACATTTGCCATCACTTTATTTAAAGCATTAACATATGCCTTGGCTGAAGAAGTAATAATATCGGTATCAACTCCCTGACCATTGACAATTTTCCCTTCATGTTCAAGGCGAACATTAACTTCGCCAAGCGAGTCTGTTCCTTGGGTTACATTTGTAACTGAATATAGTTGGAGTTTTGGCTTAATATTAACTAAAGACAATATAGCAGTAAAGGCAGCATCAACTGCGCCCGATGTTTTTGCTGAGGCACTTTGCTCATTTCCATTAATTGATAGTGTTATATCAGCAGTATTATCTTTTCCAGTTTCAGCAGAAACTTTGAGAGAAACTAATCGAATAACTTCTGTTGCTTCAGTTTGTGCTTCAGTAACTAAGGCTTGAAGATCTTCATCGAAAATATCATGCTTTTTATCAGCCAAGGTCTTAAAACGAGAAAATGCATCATTTAATGCCTCGTCTGATTCAAAATCAACCCCGAGTTCACCAAGCCTAACTTTGAAAGCATTTCTGCCAGAGTGCTTACCTAGAACTAAAGAATTAGCATTCCATCCAACATCTTCTGCCCTCATAATCTCATAAGTTTCTCTGTGTTTAAGAACGCCGTCTTGATGAATTCCGGCCTCATGAGCGAAAGCATTAGCACCAACAATTGCTTTATTAGGCTGAACAACAAACCCTGTGATTGAGGAAACCAGCCTTGAGGCAGCTAAAATATTTGTAGCATCAATATTTGTATCACAACCAAAGACATCTTGTCTAGTTCTAACCGCCATAACAACCTCCTCAAGAGATGTGTTACCTGCCCTCTCACCTAGGCCATTGATGGTGCACTCTATTTGTCTAGCACCACTTAAAACTGCCGCGAGGGAGTTAGAAACTGCAAGACCAAGGTCGTTATGACAATGAGCTGAAAATATTGCTTTATCAGAGTTTGGAACTCTTTCAATAAGCTTTCTCATAGTCTCACCAAACTGATGAGGAATGTTATAACCAACCGTATCAGGAATATTAATTGTTGTGGCACCTGCTTTAATTGCTGCTTCAATGATTCGACACAAAAAATCAATATCGGATCTACCAGCATCTTCAGGGCTAAACTCAATATTATCTGTAAATTTTGTTGCTCTTTTAACTGATCGAACAGCTTGACTTACAACTTCATCTGGAGTCATTCTCAGCTTCATCTGCATATGAATATCAGATGTCGCAATAAAGGTATGAATTCTAGCTGAATTTGCACCTTTTATAGATTCCCCTGCACGATCAATGTCTTTATCAAGGGCTCTTGCTAGAGAACAAACTGTTGAATCTTTAATCGCTCTTGCTACAGCCTGAACTGCTTCAAAATCGCCTTGTGATGCAATTGCAAAGCCAGCCTCAATAACGTCAACTCTCATTTTTTCTAAAATTTTAGCAATACGCACCTTCTCATCTTTTGTCATCGAGGCGCCTGGCGATTGCTCACCATCTCTAAGGGTTGTATCAAAAATAATTAATTTGTCGGACATAAGTTTGCTCCTTTTGTAGTTTCGAATTTTATCTCAAGTTTTAGTGATAGACCTTCGTCTATTATGATTAATTAATGCCTTACGGCAATAATCGCAACAAAGCAAAGAGCTTGCTTAGTGAATGTGAAGTCGACAATTTAAAATCTATATACATAGGATGTGATTATAAAGTAACTAAAGTCGCTTAACATTTTTTTTCTCAATCCGCTTTTTATTAATACCAACTATTGTAATAAATAGTCCGGAAAGCATATACACAAAAAAGCCAGTAAATAAAAATATATTTGGCCTCGAAAGCAACACAATTAAACTTAATACGATAGCTAAAAGAAATCTAAATGAAGCCTTTTTGGAGTCCAACTCCTTAAAGCTATAGTAACGCACATTACTAACCATAAGAAGACCACAAACTATTGTTATGCCAATACCAATGTAGTAGCTTAGAGAGACTATACCAAAATCAAAGTATTCAAACTTCCAAAATTTTAGCCATATCATACTAGCAATAACACCTGCCGCTGCAGGTGAAGGGAGGCCTTGAAAATAGCGCTTATCAGAAACACCAACTTGAGTATTGAATCTTGCAAGTCTTAGGGCTGCACAAGCCAAAAAGATGAAGGCAGCAAGCCAACCAACTCTTCCCATATCAGATAAAGACCATTCATAGACAAGAAGAGCTGGAGCAACACCAAACGAGACTAAATCAGCAAGTGAGTCATACTGAGCTCCAAAAGCACTTTGAGTATTTGTTAGTCGCGCGACCCGTCCATCTAATGTATCCCACATCATAGCAATCATTATTGAAATGGCTGCTAAAGTAAAGTCACCATTAATTGATGCAATAATGGAATAAAAACCCGCAAACATCCCAAATGTAGTTAGAATGCTTGGCAGTAAATAAATTCCTCTAGTTGGTATTTTCTCAGTCACAATTACTTAAAATAAGCTGATACAATCTAAAGATTTAGTTTTTAGATTGGTCCACTAATTTATTTTTTGCAATCCAAGGCATCATTGACCGCAAACTCTCACCAACTGTTTCTATTTGGTGTTTGCGTTGAACTTCACGACGGGCTGGCAAGTCACCAACATTACTAATAAACTCCTTAGTAAAAGCACCACTTTGAATCTCACTTAGAATTTTTTTCATTTCAGCTTTTGTTTCATCAGTTACAATCCTAGGACCTCTTGAAACGTCTCCATACTCAGCTGTATTAGAAATTGAATAACGCATATTAGAAATTCCGCCTTCATACAATAAATCTACTATTAGTTTGAGCTCATGCATACATTCAAAGTATGCCATCTCTGGTTCATATCCTGCTTCTACTAGAGTCTCAAATGCTGCTTGAACAAGTGCAGTTGTTCCACCACACAGAACCACTTGCTCTCCAAACAAGTCTGTCTCAGTTTCCTCTCGAAAGCTTGTCTCAAGTATGCAAGTTCGACCTCCACCGATTGCTGATGCATATGAAAGCGCAATATCCTTAGCATTACCCGTAGCATCTTGCTTGATCGCAATTAAATCAGGAATACCACCGCCCTTAACAAATTCAGAGCGGACAGTATGACCAGGTGCCTTAGGTGCTATCATAATGACATCTAGGTCTTCTCTTGGAATAATTAAATCAAAATGGATGTTGAGTCCATGTGAAAATGCTAAAGCAACACCTTGCTTTAAGTTTGGTTCAATATTTTCTGAGTAAATATTTGCTTGAAATTCATCTGGCGCTAGAACCATAACAACATCTGCCCAAGCACTTGCTTCTTCAACAGACATCACGCCAAGACCTGCCTCTTTTGCCTTAGTTTCTGAAGATGAACCATCTCTTAGACCAACAACAACTTCTACACCTGAATCCTTTAGATTATTAGCTTGAGCGTGTCCCTGCGAGCCATAGCCAATAATCGCAACTTTTTTGCCTTGAATAATTGAAAGGTCTGCATCTTTATCATAATATCTATTCATTTTTTTTCCTTAAATTTAAATTATTTTTTTTCCTCTAGAAATTCCAGTGACGCCCGTCCTTGAAACTTCAATAATGTTTGCTGCATCAAACGCATCAAGAAATGCGTTAATTTTTTTTGTCTTTCCAGAAACCTCAATGGTGTAAATTTTTTCAGTCACATCAACAACTTTACAACCAAAAATTTCCACTAACTCTTTTAAGTCAATACCATCCTTTAAAATCGAGGAAATCTTAACAAGCATCAACTCTCTCTCAACATGATCTTGACTAGTCAAATCACTTACCTTGATCACTTCAATTAATTTATTGAGTTGCTTAACAATTTGCTCTAATTCACGATCACTTCCTGACGATACGATCGTCATTCGAGATAAATTCATATCATTAGTTTTTGCAACAGTAAGAGATTCAATATTAAAGCCGCGTTGACTAAAAAGACCTGCAACCCTTGAAAGAGCGCCAGCTTCATTTTCTAAAATAACTGAAATAATATGTCTCATAATCTATACCGCATTAAAATCTGTTTCATCTTTTGATACCATTTGATCGCCTGCTAACAACATATCGCAGTGAGCACCGCCTGCTGGAATCATTGGAAATACATTTTCAGATGGGTCTGTCAAAATATCTAGAAAAACAGTCCGATCTTTTTGCTTAAATGCTTCAACAAGAGCAGACTTAAGATCAGACTCTTTTTCAACTTTTATTCCAACATGCCCATAACTCTCAGCCAGCTTAACAAAATCAGGTAACGCATCCATATAGGACATTGCATAACGCTTTTCATAGAAAAACTCTTGCCATTGCCTAACCATTCCTAAGTAACCGTTATTAAGGTTTATGATTTTAACAGGCGTTGAGTATTGAAGCATTGTCGAGAGCTCTTGAAGCATCATCTGAATACTACCTTCTCCAGTAACACAAGCAACATCTCTATCAGGCATTGCAATTTTAGCGCCCATTGCAGCCGGAAGCCCAAAGCCCATAGTTCCTAGACCTCCAGAATTAATCCACTGTCTTGGCTCATCAAATAAATAATATTGAGCTGCCCACATTTGGTGTTGACCAACATCTGAGGTCACAATAGCCTTACCTTTGGTAACCTCATAGAGCATTTCAATAACTGTTTGAGGCTTAATAACACCTGATTTCTTAGTATATGCCAATGAATCAACCTTTCTCCATTCATTAATCCGCGACCACCATTTGGAAATATCTGCATGCTTTTTATCCTTCAGCTCATCAATAAGGGCTTGAAGAACTTGCTTTGTTTGACCAACAATAGGGATATCAGCAACCACATTTTTAGAAATCTGAGAAGGGTCGATATCAATATGAATAAACTTAGCTGTTGGGCAAAATTTTTCTATGTTTCCAGTAATTCTATCATCAAAACGAGAACCAATAGCAACTACACAATCTGAATCATGCATTGCCATATTAGCCTCATATGTTCCATGCATTCCCAACATACCAAGAGATAATTTATCAGTTCCAGGGTATGCACCTAAGCCCATCAAAGTTTGTGTAATTGGAAAACCAAGCATACGTGTTAATTCACGTAACTCTTTTGAAGCATTACCTATGACACATCCACCACCAGAATAAAATATTGGTCTCTCAGAATTAGCAATCAACTCTGCAGCTTTTCTAATTTGGCGGTTACTTGCTTTAGTTGTAGGTTTATAGGATCTCATCTCAATAGTCTCAGGATATTCTTCCATTTCCATCTCAGCAATGGTTATGTCTTTAGGAATATCAATTACAACAGGACCTGGTCGTCCAGTTGTGGCAATATAAAATGCTTTTTTAACCGTACTTGCAACTTCACTAATATCTCTGATAAGAAAGTTATGCTTAACACATGAGCGAGTAATACCTGTGGCATCTACCTCTTGAAAGGCATCCATCCCTATCAGTGGTGAAGGAACTTGCCCAGAAATTACTACCATCGGGATAGAATCCATATGTGCAGTTGCAATTCCAGTCACGGCATTAGTGATACCTGGCCCAGATGTAACTAATACAACACCAGGCATACCGTTCGCTCTTGCATAGCCATCAGCTCCATGAGCTGCGCCTTGCTCATGCCTAACCAAAACATGAGTAATATCGTCTTGAGCTTCTAGAGCGTCATAGATATGCAAAACAGCACCACCTGGGTAACCAAAAATATGCTTAACACCCTCTTTCTGTAGGCAATGTATCAGTATTTGAGCACCATTTAATTTCATCACTAATAACTGTAATATAAAAAGTTTTCGATTATACCAAAAGAATTAAGCTCGAAAAAGACTTCGTGAGTAACAGTTATTGCTTTTAAATAAGGAAAATAAAGGTATTTATTATTTAGTTAATGGAATAGAAAAAATAGTTTTTTAGAGGTTATTTTGCCAATCTTCTGAATAAAAGTGAATTGGCGAGTCGACCTCCTTATAGGTTTTTGTCGTCGTTGCCTGAGGTTGAGAAAGTATTGCAGAAAGCAACTGATCATTAAGCATATGTCCAGTCTTATATCCTTCATATTGGCCTATCATATTTCCACCTAAAAGAAAAAGATCTCCAACAATATCCAATATCTTGTGCTTTACAAATTCATTATGGTATCGCATTCCGTCTTCATTTAGGATGTCATAATCAGAAAGACCAATTGCGTTATGAAGACTTGCCCCCAATGCAAGTCCCCCAGCTTGAAGCGCCTCAACATCACTCTCATATCCAAATGTTCGGGCACGAGATATTTCTTTTAAATAAGACTGCTTTGCAAAATCAATTGACAGCTTCTGTCCACTTTCTTTTATTTTTTTATGTTCAAAATCTATTTCAAGTGTCACCTTGAATCCATTATAAGGAGAAACCTGTGCCCATGCTTCGCCATTTTCAACCCTAATAGTTTCTTTAATGACGATGAATTTTTTTAGCGCTTCTTGTTCTTCAATTCCGGCTGACTGAACTAAAAAAATAAATGGCGCAGATGAGCCATCCATAATTGGCACTTCAAATGAATCTAACTCCACCAAAAGGTTATCTATTCCAAGCGCTGAAAGAGCTGACAATAAATGCTCAATAGTTGAAACCTTTACACCTTTACTTTCAATACCTGTTGACAAAATAACTTCATTAACGAAAGCACTATGAGCATGTACTTGCCTACCACCAGCATCTAACCGCTTAAAAACTACGCCATGATCTATTCCTGTAGGAATCAATGTCATATTCACTTCCTTGCCGCTATGAATTCCTACACCACGAGCCTTAACTACTTTTTTAATTGTTCTTTGCTTTACCATATATTAAAAGTTCCTTACGGTCCATTTTTTTAATTTACCCATAACGCCATTATTTCCATTAGAAATAACATCAACATCCTTTTTTAAGTCATCTTCATGCAACAAGAGTCCTATAGAGCCTGTATATCTATAGTCAGTTAGTATGTTATCTAAACCAGAAATCCTCGAGCGATGAATAGTACCCATTTTAACTCTTCTAGTAAAGAAATCACGAACAAGCTCTTCGCAAGAAATAACTTGTGCTCCACCACCACACAATACAAACCCCGATTTAATAATTGTATCCAACTTACGGTGTTTTAATTCATTTTTAAGTGCCAATAAAATTTCACGATAAGCCTCCTCAATAACTTCTGATAACTGAAGGCTAGAAAGTTGATGTTCTTCTTTGTTGGTGGCTTGAGTGAAATCAATCAATTTCTCTTCCTTAAGTGCAGACGACTTAGCAACTCCATAAAACTCTTTTAATCTTTTTGCTTCTTCAAAGGAAGTATCAAAAGCAAATGCAATCTCTTGAGTAACTTCATCACCGCCCATTGAAATAACGCCACTTCGAACAATACCTTCCTCATCAAAGACAGAGAAACTAGTAACTCCAGCCCCAATGTCAACTATACAAACACCATTATCTTTTTCTTCTTGAGTTAGTATCGCATGAGACTTAGCAATAGAGGTAAGTACAATTTTATCAACCTGTAAATCACTCTGCTTTAAACAATTCTCAATATTCCTAACGCTGGCACTCGAGACAGTTACTATATGGACCTTAGATTCTAAAACTTCAGCTTCCATTTCCAATGGGTTATCTACAACTACACTCTCATTAATAGTAAACTTCTTTTTAATGATGTGTAATTTTTCTTTGTTGCTAGGAGTAGACATTGCCATCGCAGATGCTAGAACTGCATCTAAATCATCACGAGTTACAACTTCATTTACAGAAACTTTTCCTTTGCCATCAGTGCAAGTTACATGAGCGTCAGAAATATTGACACGAAATAAGCCAGGTGTTAAATCAAAACTTTTGTTAGTTTCTTTAATGAGCTTTGTAATTACTCTTGATAAAGAGTCTATAGAAAAAATTACCCCCTTTCTAACCCCATCAGAGGCGCAAATATTGTGCCCAATGATCCTGAGTCGATTATCAAAATCTTTTTCAGCAGCCAACAGCGCAATCTTATCAGTTCCGATATCAATGCTCGCTATGTAGTTGTCGCCTGCCATATTTTATTAGAGAAGAATTTTCCTATGAAATTTTACCAAACTATTGAGTACTTTCATTATCGGTTAAACTATTTTTTTTAAAATCTAACCACTCATTTAAATGATCCAATCCAACTACCTTGCCACTTAATGATCTGCGAAATAATTTGGCATTAACTTCACCATGATATAAACCCAATATATGTCGTGTCATCGACCTTATAGGCACATCAATTTTGAGTTGTTCACTCATATAAACCATATACTTTTTTAAAACCTGTTCACGATTTATTGAATTCTTTTTTTCGCCGAATATATCACTATCTACTTCACTTAATAAAAATGGATTATTGTACACCGCCCTTCCTAGCATAACACCATCAACATAATCAAGATGACTCTTTATCTCTGAGCAGTTTGTAATGCCACCATTTATAGTTATTTGAATTTGTGGAAAATCTCTTTTTAGCCCATAAACCCAAGGATAATTTAGAGGCGGAATTGTTCGGTTCTCTTTCGGACTCAGACCCTGAAGCCATGCTTTTCGAGCATGGATTATAAAATGCTCACAACCTTTACTATTGATGCGTGATACAAAATCACTCAACTCATCATAACTCTCCATATCATCTATTCCAATCCGACTTTTAACTGTAACCGCAATGTCGCATTTCTCAATCATACTTTCAACACAAGCTGCCACCAAGTCAGGCTCCTTCATTAAACATGCACCAAAACTTCCAGAATGAACTCTGTCGGATGGACAACCAACATTTATATTAACCTCATCATAACCCCACTTTTGAGCAATTTGAGCGCATTCAGCCATCTCCTTAGGGTCACTACCACCTAATTGAAGAGTTAATGGGTGCTCACTTGCATTAAAGTCTAATAAACGATTTTTATCTCCTCTTAAAATAGCCTTTGAAGTTATCATTTCAGTATAAAGCTGAGTATTTTTACTAAGTAGCCGATAAAAATATCTGCAATGCCTATCTGTCCAATCCATCATTGGAGCGATGGATACTGCTGCTGATTCGATCACAGCTTTAAGGCTAACTGAACTAAAGCATAAGAAATGCTTTGAGATACAATATCGGATCTAGCACCTGAAAAAAATTGCGTAGTTGTTGTTATCTCCCCTTCAAAGAAAAAACCAAAACAAACCATTCCAACAGGTTTTTCAGTAGAACCACCAGATGGCCCTGCAATACCTGTTATTGATACGGCAAGATTACTTTGTGATCTTTCACCAGCTCCAATTACCATTTCATAGGCAACCTTTTCACTAACAGCCCCATATGTTTCAATTGTTTCTATGCTCACACCAAGCATTTGAACTTTTGATTGGTTGCTGTATGTTATATATCCACAATCAAAGTAAGATGAAGCTCCAGCAATTGAGGTCAGAGAGCTGGAGAGCGCACCTCCTGTGCAAGATTCAGCAACAGAGACTGTCAAGCCTTTGGAAACTAGTAGTTCTGACAAATGTTTAACATCTCTGTAGGACATTAAACCTTTCCTTTAAGAGAAGTATTAACAATTTCATAGACATCATTAGATAACTCATTTGAATTACTAATTATCTTCAATTCATTTTCTTGAAGGGAAGAGTATTGTTCAGTAAATCGTCTCCAATGATTAAATATACTTGCAAATCTTGCCGCAATTTGAGGATTTAAAGCATCCAACTCTAGGGTAACTTCAGTCACTAGCTGATAACCTTTTTTGCAATGAAACTGAAGACTGTTTTGGCTAAAAGACCCTATTACTGAGCGAATTCTATTTGGATTGGTCATTGTGAATAATTCATGGCTCATTAATTTTCTAATATCATCAACAGAAGTGATGGGTGAAGCACTCTGGGCGCTAAACCACTTGTCCATTACTTGGGCATCTTCTTTGTGTTGGTTATAAAATCGATCTATAACTTCGTCACGATATGGATTTACATTACCTAATAAGCACTGAAAAGCACTAAACTGGTCAGTCATACTGTCTGCACTATTAAATTGTTCATAAGCCAGCTCATACTCACCCAACTTAATCAAGTAACTTAAACATTTATTCTTTAACGCGCGCTCTCCTACAGATTGAGAAGACAAATCGAAGGTTTTTTTGTAATTAAATTTATGAAAAGTTTCTAGGAAAATCTCTTTCAAACCCTCTCCCAAAGAAAGGATAGATTTTTCACGCTTATTGTTCACTTCCTCTATATTAATTTTTCCAACATTTTGATGGATAATTTGCTCTGAAGGTAGACTTATCATTTCAGAAAGGAGTGCAAAATCAGAATCTTTATTGAATAGATTTTTGATCATATCAAACAACTCTTTTTCCTCAACTTTCTCAGGGCTAAGGATGTAGTCTAACCAAAGACTTTGAACACTATCCCAACGATTAAATGGATCACTATCATGAGATACTAAATAAATCTTATCACTTATTGAGAGATTAGAATTAAATTTAATTGGTGCAGAAAAACCCCGAAACCAAGAAGGGATAGGCTTACTCTTTATGTTTTTAAATTCAACAGTTTTAACAAGTTTATCAATAAGAAACAGTCCTGACTCAACTTCCTTGCCATCATCTCCTAATAACCCAAACCTATTAGGAATAAGAAAAGGTGTAGTTAGATTTTTTTGGGTAAATGTAGCTTGATAAATATTCAGTTCTGAGTCATATTCATCATCAATACTGACTTCGGGGGTTCCTGATTTACTATACCAAGGCATAAAATTATCAAAATTATATTGATTTGCATCTGCCATACTCGCAACAAAATCATCAATGGTAACTGCACCACCGTCATGTCGCTCAAAATATAAATTCATTCCTTTTTGAAAGCCCTCTTCTCCGAGTATAGTATGAATCATACGAATAACCTCTGCACCCTTCTGATATACAGTTGCTGTGTAAAAATTATCCATTGCAATATAAAATTCTGGCCTCACTGGATGAGCCATAGGTCCTGAGTCTTCGGCAAATTGCCTTGTTTTAAGGGTAGTTACATCGGTAATTCTCTGAATCGCTCGAGAACGAAGATCAGAAGAAAATTCTTGATCTCTAAAAACTGTTAAACCTTCTTTTAGACTTAACTGAAACCAATCTCGACAGGTAACACGATTTCCAGTCCAGTTATGAAAATACTCATGACCAATAATAGATTCAATTCTGATAAAGTTTGAATCTGTTGAAGTCTCTTGATTAGCGAGCACACAGTCTGAATTAAAAATATTTAATCCCTTGTTCTCCATTGCACCCATATTAAAATCATCAACTGCCACAATCATGTATATATCTAAATCATAGCTCAGGTTAAATCTGCTCTCTTCCCATTCAAATGCTTTTTTAAGTGACTCCATTGCAAAGGCCGTTTTGTGTATATTGTGTGGCTCAACATAAAGCCTTAAATCGACCTCTTTGCCTGTTGACGTTGTATAGTTGTCCTGAAGACAATCTAATTTACCAGCAACTAGAGCAAATAGATAACAAGGCTTTGGGGCAGGATCATGCCAAATAGCTTGAGTACTTGTTTCTTTGACCAAATTTCCATTACTAAGAAGTACCGGGTAATTAGCCCTATTGGCATTTATTGTAGTTGTAAAGACACTCAAAACATCTGGCCTATCAAGGTAGTATGTTATCTGCCTAAAGCCCATAGCCTCACACTGTGTGCAAAAATTACCACTAGACTGGTAAAGACCATTAAGGTCAGTTTTACTTTCAGGATGAATTCGAACTTTTACATCCAAAATAAAATTGTCAGGAGGATTCAAGAGAAATAAGCCATCATCCTTTAGCTCATAATTAGCGCTTAATCCATCAATCTGGATGGATATTAACTCCAAGGATTCTCCGTTTAAAAAAAGCTCCTTTGCTTTTTTCTTGGCATCAGGATTCTTGTAAAACGAAATACATGATGTGACGATTGTTTCGTCGTCCTTGAGGTGAAAATCAAGCTCAGTTGTTCTAATAAGATGAGAACTAGGGGTGTAATCTTTTCGATAAATCGGTTCTGGCGTTAAAGTAGTAATAGCATTGCTCCCAATAAAATTCTATAAATAACGAACGGCATAAAGCCAATTCTTTCAACTAATCGAATAAAAAACACGATCGTTGTATATGCGGTAATCAATGCTATTACAAAACCTATTAAAAGTAGAGTCCAATCAACTTGATTAACATCATTAACTAAATCAAAAGTTTTTAAAAGAGTTGCTAGTGCTATTACTGGGATTGATAGAAGAAATGCAAATTTTATCGATAGCGATCTTGATAATCCAATTAATAGTGCAGCAGTAATAGTTATCCCTGAGCGAGATGTACCAGGAATTAAAGCTAAAGCTTGAAAGAGCCCGACAATTAAAATATCAGAGCTACGAATAAACTCTCGACTGCGGCCAAGAAATCGGTGTATCCAGTCAGAAAAACCAAGCAAAAATCCAAAAAAGATGGTTGCAAATGCGACTACCTCATAACTTCTGAGATTTAACTCAATACTGTCTTTAAAGAAAAGTCCTGTAAGCCCAACTGGTATAGTCCCGAGCAAAACAGCCCATGCGAGCATTGATTGACCTTGCATCTTTCTTGTAACAATTGAGCATGCAAAATCCTTAGACATTTCAACTAAAGTTAAGCGGTAATAATAAACAATCGCACATAAAGTTGCAAAATGAACTACAACATCAAAGGCCAATCCCTGATCTGGCCAATCTAAAAGCTTTGGAAGAATCACAAGGTGTGCTGACGATGAGACTGGCAAAAATTCTGTCAAACCTTGTATTAAAGCTAAAGAAATTGTTTGAGTAATATCCATATTTAATTATTAAAGCCTACTAACAAAATTCTTCTCTTTAAAACCATCTAATTTTACTGTTTGTTTTTTTGATAATGCTAACACTTTAAATACTTCACCCATTGTCCCTGGCAAAACGAGTTGTTTAACTTGTTGAGCAAGTTTAATCCTTTCTTCATTATCCTTCTCTTCTGTGAGATAGCTCTCAATACCTAGAGAAATTAAAAACATTGCTTGAGTACAATAGCCTGAAATTTTAAAGCCTTCATTAATTGCACTATCGGCAATATCTGAAAAATTAACAGAGGTTGTAATATCCTGCATTCCAATGTTGCAAAAAGGGTTATCACTAGCTTTGTGCTTATAAAAGCATCTTAAAGTGCCTTCATTGCGCTGAGGATGGAAATACTCAGTTCTATCCATCCCATAATCAATCAATAACACGGTACCTTCGGTAATTGCATCATACAAAGAACTAACCCATGCCATGGCCTGCAAATTAACTTCGGTAGTGTATTCATTTTCAGGCTTTAAAGGCAAACAAACTTTAGAGTTTAAATATGGTTCATTAAATTTTTGCCAATGAAAGCCATATTCATCAACATTAACACCTAACTCAACAAAATGCCCTTTAGAAAAGGTCAATCTTTTTGCAGGCATTGCATCAAGAACCTCATTGGCAATCACTACTCCGCTAAAGCCAATTGGAAGCTCTGTTAACCATTCAATACGATCAATGAGTTCGGGTAAAACTCGCCCAATAGTTTGTTTCTGTTTATGCCTTAGATGGGCGCTTAATTCGATAATGTAGTATTTATTAGGTAAAGAGTTAAGCCTTCCTAATTCAAACAAAATTTGACTAGCCAATACACCACTTCCAGCACCAAATTCCAATATATCGCCGCCATTAAGGACTTGTTTGCACTGCCTCGCAATACAATACCCAAATAAGTCAGAAGTTTCTGGGGCAGTTATAAAGTCTCCTTGATGTCCTAATATGGTATTTTTAGACCGATAATAACCAAACTGCGAGTGGTAAAGGGCAAAATTCATAAATACATCAAAGCCTATTGGCTTTTCATTTTTCTTAATAGATTTAGATATAATGTTTTCTAGGTTCATATGGAAAAATATTTTATACTGTCCATGCGACTCTTTCATTGGAAAACTAAACTAACTTACTAGATCTTTATTAACCAATTAATATAATTATGAAAACTGCTTTAATCACCGGTAGTGCAGCTAGAATTGGCGCTGAAATAGTCAAAACACTCCACAGCAATAATTTCAAAGTTATCATTCATTGCAATCAATCTCAAGTTAAAGCTCAAATGCTTAAGGATGAACTTAACTCTCTAAGGGAAAATTCAGCTCAAATTATTATAGGTGACCTAAACAATATTGAGGCCATAAACTCAATTAATGAAGAAGTAACTTCTTTAGATTTATTGGTAAATAATGCTTCTGTTTTTTACCCAAATTCAGTTGAAAGTAGCAGTATTGATGATTGGGATAATATATTAAATATTAACCTTAGGGCACCTTTTTTCTTGTCTCAGGGACTAAGTAAAAAGCTGGCAAAAAATAGTGGTTCAATAATAAACATAATTGATATACACGCAGATCGTCCATTAAAAAAACATGCGATTTATAATATCTCAAAAGCTGGACTTAAAATGCTTACTCAAACGCTTGCAAAAGAGTTAGCACCAAAAGTTCGAGTTAATGGTGTTTCGCCTGGCTCTATTCTTTGGCCACAAGAGAACGCTCAATTATCAGATGCTGAGAAAAGCTCTATGCTTGGAAAAATTGTCCTTAAAAGACAAGGCTCTCCAAAAGACATAGCAGATGCTGTATTGTTTTTAGCAATGGCTAACTATATCACCGGTCAAATCATTAATGTTGATGGCGGAAGAACCTTGAATCAGTAAAGAAGCTAAATTGGCCTATTTATGGTATAATTCATCTGTCGAACATTTTTTTCGACCAACAAGAATTTTTTTACAATTATTTCAAACAAAAAATGAAATATTGTGACGAACGTATTTTTTTTATGGGCTAATTGATGCCACATGCAAAACCCTATTTAGCAATTGATGAATCTTATTAATCAAACCTTTATTTCAATTCAATACTCAAGTATTGAGGCTTTGTACGTACTCAATAGTCCAGATATTATAGGACTTAAAAATGAACCACATTCTTATCAACGCGACCCACAAAGAAGAAATTCGGGTAGCAATTGTCAAGGACAAAAAGCTTACTGATCTTAATATAGAAACAAGCCTTAATAGAAAAACAAAGGGCAATATATACAAAGCAAGGATTTCTCGTGTGGAGCAATCTTTAGAAGCGGCTTTTGTTGATTACGGCAAAGAAAAACATGGTTTTTTACCTTTCAAGGAGGTCTCTCCTTTCTTTTCAGATGGTATTAAACCCAAAGGTGAAAAACTAACAATTAGCGATGTCCTCAAAGAAGGGCAGGATATTATCATTCAAGTTGAAAAAGAGCAACGAGGCAACAAAGGTGCTGCTCTTAGTACCTATATCAATTTGGCTGGTGCTTATATGATCCTTACACCAAACAACCCCAAAAGCTCAGGAATCTCAAGACAAATCAATGCGTCTGATCGACAAGACTTAAAAAACCTATTACCAAAACTTGATGTTCCTAAACACTCTGGGTTAATCATTCGCACAGAAGGAGCTGGTAGAGGAATTACCGAATTGCAGTGGGAAGTAGATCATTTAACCCAACTCTGGAAATCTATTAAAACTGCTACCAAGAAACAAGATGAGCCTTTTTTAATTTACCAAGAAAGTGACATAACTGTAAGAGCTTTACGTGACTATCTGAGAGAAGATACCGATAGTGTCATAATTGATGACTTAGAAACCTACCAAAAAGCAAGGAACTTCATTAACTTCGTCATGCCGCACTACCTAGATAAGATCAAATACTTTGATATTACTGGTCACTCTCTGTTTGCACATATGAGTGTTGAATCTCAAGTTAAGAGTGTCTTTAATAGGGAAGTTTCTTTAAAATCTGGAGCGACTATTGTCTTTGATACTACTGAAGCATTAACTGCAATTGACATCAACTCCGCTAGAGCAACTAAAGGTATCAGTATTGAAGATACAGCATATAAAGCCAACTTAGATGCAGCTGAAGAAATTGCATTACAACTACAACTCAGAGATATTGGCGGCCTAGTTGTTATTGACTTTATCGATATGGCATCAGAAACAAACAGATCATTTATTGAAAAGTTAATGGAAAAAGCAACTTCTAATGATCGTGCTCGAGTCCAAATTGGAACAATATCCAGATTTGGATTATTAGAGTTATCTCGTCAAAGATTAATGAGTTCAGTTGCAGAATCTACAGGAAAAGTCTGTTCAGTGTGTAATGGTAGCGGTACAAATCCAACCATTCCTTCATTATCACTAAGAATTATTCGTCAACTTGAGGACTCACTTAACTCAAGCAAAAATGATGCAGACATTACGATACAGTCTAGCGTTGAAGTGATCACTTATTTGCTTAATGAAAAAAGAAAAAACATAATTGATATGGAAGAGAAACATAACCTAAAGATAACTCTTCTGCCTAATCAATATATGCATTTCCCACACTATACTATAAATAAACAAAAAGGCGAAAAAAATACTCATCATAAGAGTTTTCAAGCTATATCAAAGCCACTAGAAAATTCAAATGAAATTAACTATATTGATAAAGAAGAATTGCCAATAATTTCAGCAAATCACCCTTCCACTAAAATGCCTGAAAAGCCTGAAAAGAAGGTCTCATTTATGAGCAAACTATCTGAAATGTTTTCTCCTGATAAGAAGGAAGCGCCGCAACCAAGAAACAATAAACCTCAGAATCGCAACCAGAATCGCAATCGCAACCAGAATCGCAATCGCAACCAGAATCGCAATCGCAACCAGAATTTACAGGAAAATAAAAAAACTGGTGACAACTCAAAAAATATCGGTACTCAGAATAAAAGTGAAAACAAAAAAAATAATCTAAATCAAACTAGAAATCGTAATCAAAGAAACAACTCTAAATC
>JAPYSK010000017.1:0-6366 GCA_029936515.1 Candidatus Thioglobus sp. | reverse complement strand
TGTTGTAGCTAAGCCGAGTGAGAATGTTGTAGCTAAGCCAGTTAAAAAAGTTGCTCGTAAGCCAGCTAAAAAACCTGCATTAAAGCCTACTGAGAATATTACTGATCAATCTGATGAAAAGGCTTCATAATATTTTATGAGTAAATATGCTGTAATTGGCAATCCGATTGACCATAGTTTATCACCAATGATTCATGCCCAATTTGCTAAACAAGTTGGGCTTTCAATAACCTATGAAAAAATTCTCTCTCCAATAAACGAGTTTTCATCTACTGTTGAGAGATTTATTAAGTCAGGTGGCCTAGGATTTAACATTACCGTACCTTTCAAAATTAATGCCTATGAGCTTACTGACGATTGCACGACAACAGCCAAAGCTGCAGGTGCCGTCAACACTATTAAAGTAGAAAATAACACTCTAATAGGAGAGAATACTGATGGGATTGGACTAGTTAATGATCTTTGTAATAATTTACATCAATCTTTAAAAGATAAAGAGATCTTAATTATTGGAGCTGGAGGTGCCACTCAAGGGATACTAAAACCACTTCTTGATTGTGGTCCTGCGAAAATATTACTTGCTAATCGAACAAAAGATAAATCTTTAAAATTAGCTCATAAATTCGCTAAATATGGAAAAGTTTGCGGGTTTGGACTAGATCAAATAAAAGCGAAGCCCGTGGATATTGTTATTAACGCTACGAGTGCATCAATTGCTGGAAAAATGCCTGAGATTGCAAGCGGCGTTGCAGAAGGTGCGATTTGTTATGACTTAATGTATGGTACTAGAACTCCTTTCATGAAATGGGCATATAAAAACTCTGCTCTAAAAGTTTGCGACGGTCTAGGAATGTTAGTTGAGCAAGCTGCAAGTTCCTTTGCCTTCTGGCATGGTAAAACCCCTCAAACCCAACCAGTAATAAATTTACTTAGGGAGAAAGGCGACTAATATCCCATCTATTATTGTGATACTCATAAATAAAGCGGTCATGCAGCCTTTTTTCTCTGCCTTGCCAAAACTCAATGCTTTGTGGAATTACTCGATAGCCACCCCAAAAATCAGGCAAGGGAATTTCTCCTTTAGAAAACTTTTTTTTCATTAAAGTAAACTGATCAATAAGAACACTTCTAGAAGAAATCTTTGAAGATTGCTCTGAAGCCCAAGCACCCAATTGTGAGTCTTTTGGTCTAGATGTAAAGTACTTTAACGACTCAAGCTTTGTTATTCTCTCGACACTTCCAATAATTTTAACTTGCCTCTCTAGTGCTAACCATGGAAAAAGGATAGCAGCCTGTGGCCTCTTTTCAATTTGGCGAGATTTTTTAGAGCCATAGTTAGTAAAAAATACAAAACCTCTATCATCAAAAGATTTTAGCAGCACTGTTCGAATCCCAATTACATCATCAGCAGTAGCCAGACTCATTGCGCTAGGCTCAATAATATTTGCCTCCATTGCCTGAGAAAACCATAGAGAAAACTGATTAATTGGATTGCTATCCAGATCATCCCTAACAATACCACTCTTTAGAAATTCTTTTTTTAAGTTACTCAAATCACCTGTCATAAGCTTTTCCTTTAGAAAGGTATTAAATTACTCTTTTTTGACTCTGTAAGATGATTGGTTATTAAAGATTTAACGGGAGGAAAACGATTTGCAAATTTCAGTACTAATTTTCGAATTTTCTTAGCTACAAAAGTGTCATTAGTAAATAGTGCAACAATCCCGTTAGTACCAAAATACATTAATCTAGAAAAATTAATGTGCTTTCTTTCATAATCATTCAGCACCTCGTCTGAACCAATATCCAATCCATGATCAAACGCTCTCTTAACAGCTAACGATAATTGATCTTGCCCTTTTAGTCCTAAATTAAATCCATGCGCGGTTACCGGATGCATACCGACTGCAGCGTCGCCTACAAGAGCAAATCTTTTAGCTTTAAATTTTTGTGCATAGACTCCAATAAGAGGGTAAGAGTGGCGCTCCCCTATCTGTTTCATTTGGCCTAACTTTTGCTTAAAACCCTCAGTCGCCATCTCGTTAAATTTGGTCTCACTGAGACTGAGCATCTCTTTGGAGTTATCTGTAGAGACAGTCAATACAACTGAAGAGACATTGCCATTTAGAGGCAATAATGCCAATGTATGACCATAATTGAAACACTCTAATGCGACATGATTGTGACTCTTTTCATGCTCCATTCTGGTTACTATCATAACTTTAGAAAAATCCTTCATTAACGAGGGTATACCCATTTTCCTCCTGATTTCAGAGAAACGGCTGTCAGCGGCTACAACAAGCCTAGATTTAACTTTTATGCCATCAGAAAGTTCAACCTCTGCACCAGCATTATTAGTATTGATATCCTCAACACTAATGTCACTCACAATGTCAATATTGTTGGCTTGTAATACTCTCTCATACAGTCCTTTTCTGATTAAGTAGTTTGGAACTAGATAACCAAGCGCTTCAATCGAGGATTTTTTTGCATCAAAATCTAATAAAGAATTTGAACTACCACTATAAACCTTGGCTTCCTTCAGGAGGCTCACCTCGTCCTCGTCAATAAGTGACCAAACACCAAGCTCATTTAGAATTTTTCGAGATTGATGCGTAATTGCAATTTCACGACCATCCGGCTGTGGATTAGAGATAGAATCAATCGATGATCTTTCAACAATAAGAGTTCTTATTTTCTTTTCAGCTAACGAGCAGGCAAAGCTTAGTCCTGCTGGCCCAGCACCAATAATTACGACATCATAATCATTCTTGATAGTTATTTGCTTCATGCAAGTTTATTTTAACACCCTTCAGAAAGTTATAAATTCATTGATAGTAAGGCTACTGGCTTTTTACCTTGGACTCTTCGATTTTTTTTAACCAATAATCACTTTTACTCATATCTTTCTCTGTGCCAATACCCTCTTTATACATTTTAGCAACTTTAATTTGAGAATCTAAATTACCTCTTCTAGCAGCGAGAATATAATATTCATAGGCCTTTTCAAGATTTTGAGATACCCCTTTTCCTGTCTCATACATTTCAGCCAGATTATGCTGTGCATCAAGATAACCCTGATTTGCAGATAAACTAATCCAGCTAAAAGCCTCTTTAAAGTCTGAAGGAACTCCAACACCTAGATAGTAAATTGCACCCAAAGTGTATTGTGCTTTTGGATGTGATTGCTTTGCAGCATTCTTTATATATTCAAGTCCTTTTTCATCATTTTGTTGAATTCCTATTCCGCCGATATACATAACTCCAACTGCGGTCATTGCGTCTAAATCACCAATATCAGAAGCAAGCTCAAAGGCTTTTAGTGCCTTTTCATAATCCTTTTGTTTTACTAGGTCTTTACCTCTTTCATAAAGGCTATCCTCAGCACTAACTGGCATTAACGTAACAAATAAAATAGTTATTAAGAATAATAATTTCATGACAAAAAATTTTATAGGATTTGCTTTATATTTATTCATTCTTGGACTCAAACTTTAATAATAATACTAACTTTCAAATATTTTAAAATATAGTTTAATATTCTACAGTTTTTTTAATATCTAAACACCATCCCGTGGAACAAACTCTAAGACTGTCGCATTAATACAATATCTTGGCATCTCATCAGGGCCATCATTAAATACATGACCTAAATGAATATCAGAGCTTACTGACCTAATCTCTGTTCGAGACATTCCAAAGCTAAGATCCAGTTTCTCATAGACTTCGTTATCAACTGGCTTTGTAAAAGATAACCAACCTGATTTAGAATTAAACCGGTCAGCAGTATCAAATAATGGCCTGCCAGAAAGTTTATCTATAAAAACACCTTCAGGAGTATCTTTAAATATCTCATATTGCTTACAAAATCTTCTATCTGTGCCCTCATTAAAGGCTACATTAAAAGACTCTGAGTTTTTGCCTAATTTAAACTCTCCAAGGGCCTTATAAAAATTTTCTGAAGACATAATCCCTTGATGTGACCAAACTTCTCTACCGTCATCAATAAAAAATATAGTCGGTGTTGCCCAGGTTGGTGTATTTATCTCAAAACCTTTTAATGCAGATGCTGGAGTAGATCTTAATGGAATTGTGCCTTTATATATTGAGGTAACTTTCTTTTCAAATTCTAAGCAAAACAGACAGGTTCCTTCTATTTCGGGCCCAATTACAATTATCTCTTTACCTCCAAGGGGAATGATGTCGTTCTTAGCAATTTTAGACGATGACTGGTTCAGAAAACTCACACCTGTCGAGTGATCAGGGCAATAACCATTTGGGTTTTTCACTAAATAGTCTTGGTGATAGCTTTCTGCTGGCCAAAACTTCTCCAATGCAGCTATTTCAGTAACTATCTGACCATACCCATCGGCAGTTAATAATTTTTGAAATTCTTGTCCAGTTCGATTAGCTATATCTTTTTGCTTATCTGTAGTCCAATAAATTGCAGATCGATAGTTATTACCAACATCGTTTCCCTGCCTATTTAATTGAGTTGGGTCATGAATTTCCCAAAAATTCTTCAATAAAGTCTCTGTAGAAACCCTATCTGAATCATAAATCACTTTTATTGTCTCAGTATGATTAATTAAGGTATTTTTTTCTTTCTCTTCATCTGATAGACCAATATTTTTAAGAATACTTAGAAAATTCTCTCCTTGACTAGTTCTGTTATCAAGGACATCTTGATAAGTAGGATCCTCATAATTACCGCCAGAGTAGCCAGACACAACATCTATAACGCCATCAATACTTTCAAAGTTTTTTTCAACACCCCAAAAGCAGCCTGCTGCAAAAAAGATTTCTAAAATCACAATTCTTATTCTACTAAAAACATAAAATCGAAATTCTACACTTTTAATCTAATCAAAAAGTGTTTAATGGATGAAGAAAATGTGAGTAGAAATGGAACTTTAAGCTTCTACATTCTTAAGGTGAAGGGTAACTTATGTTTATTTAACTTAATGCTTACAGTATCCTTTTTGCATTATAACAATGCTTTAACTCTATTTCTTATGGGTATATACTAAGCTCAAATTGTTAATAAAATAACTATGAGTACAGAAGATATAGAAAGAAAAAACGATTCAAATGACACTGAGGCTGGCTTTCAGATTCTAGATGACTTTGTGAGATTTGACCAGAAGAATGATGTTTTTCGCCGATCATGGTGGGATGACTCTATTAAAAGCGCTAAAACCAAGCTTTTCTACTCAACTTATCGCGAACCATTAAAGGCATGGCGCAAAGCAGATGGATATACACAAAAAGACTATGCATTAAGGAATGCTGCTTGGCATGTGAGTGATCTTTTAACTGAGGTTAATAAAGATGACGATCGAAGAGAGGGATTTTCAGATGCATTTACCTTACAAACTTCAGTTTCAGAAAATCAAATTGATATGGGGACTGAGCAACAAGCAAGCGATGAAATTAAAAAAATAGCCCTAGCATTTGGAGCTGGACTTGTAGGAATTACAAAGTACGATAATCGATGGGAATATAGTAGGAAATTCAGCGATATGAGCTCAACCTCTAGACCTGCTGAAATTCCTGATAATTTAAATAATGTTATCGTCGTTGCGCAACCTATGGACTATGAATTGGTTAGAACAGTGCCCTCTGCCCTTAGCGGCTCTGCAACTGGGCTAGGGTATTCTCATGATGCCCTTGTCGTTCTATCGCTTACGCAATATATACGCAATCTTGGCTATGAAGCAATAGCCAGCATGAATGACACGTCACTAGCAATTCCTTATGCGATTAAGGCTGGTCTAGGTGAATATGGCAGGCATGGTTTATTAATCACTCCAAAATATGGCCCTCGAATACGCCTAGGAAAAATATATACAAACTTGCCTTTAGCACATGATCAACCCATTAATTTTGGTGTCAAAGAATTCTGTGAAATCTGTAGGCGTTGTTCAAAGGGATGCCCTGTAAATGCTATTCCAGATGGTCCACCATCTCAAATTACTCATAACCAGTCAAATATTCATGGTGTAAGAAAATGGTCGGTAGATGGAGAAAAGTGTTTTGGTTTTTGGGCGGCACAAAACACCGATTGTTCCATCTGTATACGTGTATGTCCTTACAACAAAGACTATTCTCGATGGCTTCATAAATTAGGCCTTAGACTTGCTGGCACAAGATTACGCCACTTTATGCTTTGGCTTGACGTTAAGTTAGGCTATGGAGAAAGACAAAAATCTTCATTCTGGTGGCAAGGAGCCCGAGAACAACTCCTAGTCAGATTTGCAAAATTATTTTATAGAAAGTAAATTGGCTGAAAGGCCTAGTATAAGTGAGTTTTAGATTGGTAGTCACGGTCAGATTTGAACTGACGACTTCCACCTTGTCGAGGTG
>JAPYSK010000061.1 GCA_029936515.1 Candidatus Thioglobus sp. | reverse complement strand
TTTTATCCCTAATACATCCGACCTTTTGGTCGGATGTATTATTTTCAGGACTCGATAAATTAAACCTCATTTAGTTTAGAATTATCACTATGGATCAATCTAACATAGCCATTGAGCTTACTAATGTTGATAAGCATTTTGGTGCCGTTCATGCAAAT
This sequence comes from Candidatus Thioglobus sp., assembly GCA_029936515.1. Taxonomy (GTDB): domain Bacteria; phylum Pseudomonadota; class Gammaproteobacteria; order PS1; family Pseudothioglobaceae; genus Pseudothioglobus. The sequence continues at coordinate 5,100 of JAPYSK010000061.1, read as the reverse complement.
GACAAAGTCAACCTTAGCGTTAAAACCGGAACAATACACGGAATCGTTGGTGAAAATGGCGCAGGTAAATCAACATTAATGAGCATCTTGTATGGCTTTTATCAGGCTGACTCTGGACAAATTAAAGTTTTTAATAAACAATTTCGAGCCACCAGCTCACGACAATCAATTGAGGCTGGTATTGGAATGGTTCATCAACACTTTATGTTGGTCGATAATTTTACCGTTCTAGAAAATGTCATACTAGGTAGTGAAGGTGGAGCTTTAATAACTGAAAGCCTAGACAAGGCTCGAATTGAATTAACAAGACTAGCTAAAGAGTACGGCTTAGAAGTGGAATTAGATGTCCCTGTTGAATCACTCTCAGTTGGTATGCAACAACGAGTTGAAATTTTAAAAGGCCTCTATAAAGGCGCAAAGGTCTTAATACTTGATGAACCTACAGGTGTATTAACTCCTCAAGAATCTGACGAGTTGTTTCGAATATTTGAAGCACTTAAGAAGCAAGGTGTCACCATTATTTTAATCACACATAAGCTACGTGAAATTATGAATATCACGGATCATGTATCCGTAATGCGTGCTGGAAAAATGGTTGCCCATCGACGAACAAGTGAGACAAATCCTGAAGAACTTGCTGAATTAATGATTGGTCGAAAAGTTTTATTCAATATTAAAAAATCTAAAGCAAAAAGCGGCAAACCACTTCTGATAGCAAAAAATCTTGAAATACATAATGAGCAAGGATTAAAGCGAGTTTCAGAAGTCAGTTTTGAAGCACGTTCTGGTGAAATCCTTGGAATTGCTGGGGTGACTGGTAATGGTCAGGGCACTCTTTTGAAAGCACTTGCAGGAATTTTGCCATTATCAAAAGGTAGTATTAAAATCTTAGGCGAAACGATTTCTCCTGAGATTACACTTAATCCGGAACAACTTCGCAATTTAGGCGTAGCACATGTCCCTGAAGATCGTCAAAGAATGGGAATGATTGCAGATTTCAGTGCTAGTGAAACTGCACTTTTAGGTTATCACAATGACAAAGAAATTAACCAAGGTATTTGGTTAAAACGATCATCTGTTAAAGCGAACTGTGAATCAATAATGGAGGCGTTTGATGTTCGTCCTACTAATCCAGATTTAAAGTCTTCCAATTTTTCGGGTGGTAATCAGCAAAAACTAATTTTAGCGAGAGAGTTTGAACGTGACCCAGAGGTTTTGATTATTGGTCAACCTACTCGCGGAGTCGACATTGGCGCCATTGAATTTATAAGGAAACGAATTATAGAAATGAGAGATGCAGGTAAAGCCATTATTTTAATTTCTGTCGAATTAGAAGAAATCATGTCACTAAGTGACCGAATAATCGTTATGTGTGATGGTGAAATAACTGGCACTGTTGATGCGTCAGATGCTGATGAAGCAACACTTGGAATGATGATGGCTAACGCGTTAATTTCTCAAGAAAAATCCAATGAGGCTCAATTATGACTCGTGATAGAAGATTATCATGGATTAATGGCTTGTTATTGCCACTCTTTAATGTCTTAACTGCCTTCTTGGCAACTGCTATCGTATTCATTCTAATTAATGTTAACCCTATTGAAGCAACTAAAATCCTAATTTATGGAGCTTTTGGTTATGAAGAGGGAATTGGATATACATTATATTACACCACCAACTTTATTTTTACTGGCTTGGCAGTAGCGGTTGCATTCCATGCAGGATTATTTAATATTGGCGGCGAGGGACAGGCGTATGTTGGTGGTCTTGGTACTGCTCTAGTTGCCTTATATATTGACCCAACCCTTAGCGCTTGGCTGATTATTCCATTAGGTATATCGGGTGGTCTTCTGTTTGGAGCTATGTGGGCCATCATTCCAGCATACTTACAGGCCTATAGAGGTAGTCATATAGTTATCACTACCATTATGTTTAATTTCCTAGCGTCTGCTTTAATGGTTTATTTGTTGGTTCATGTTCTTCGAGAGATGGGTCAAATGTCTCCTCAAAGTAAAGACTTCCCAGACTCCGCATGGATACCTTTTGTTCATGATGTTTTTGCTGGAATGGGTTACAAAATTGCCGAATCACCACTAAATTTATCGTTCATTATTGCCCTTATTTTTTCTGCTCTAGTTTGGTTCTTTCTTTGGCATACTCGCTGGGGTTTTGCTATTCGTGCTACAGGAAAAAGCAACGATGCTGCTGTATATAGTGGTATAAACCCAAAAAAAATTATCGTAGTAACAATGTGTATCTCGGGTGCATTAGCGGGCTTAGTTGGAATAAATGAACTTATGGGTGTTCAACATAGATTGTTGTTAGATTTTAATTATGGCTATGGATTTGGCGGGATAGCTGTAGCTCTAATGGGTCGAAACCACCCTATAGGAATAATAATTGCAGCACTTTTGTTTGGCATACTTTATCAAGGTGGAATGGACTTGGCATTTGAAATGCAAAGTGTTTCCCGTCATATCATAGTAGTTATGCAAGGCCTTGTAATTCTTTTTTGTGGTGGCTTAGAGTATTTATATAGACCAATTTTAATTCGGTTTTTAGCCCCTATCGAGGCATCAGAATGAATGACTTACTATTAAACCTTATATTAACACTAGACGCATCATTTAGGGTCTGTACGCCACTTATTTTTGCCTCTATGGCTGGCTTATTTGCTGAGCGCTCTGGAGTGGTTGATATTGGTCTTGAAGGCAAACTTTTAATGTCAGCTTTTATTGCCGCTAGTGCAGCCACTGTCTTCAGCTCTCCATGGATTGGTTTATTATTTGCTATATTTGCCTCCTGTATCCTTGCTATGATTCATGGACTCGCTTCTATAACTTTCAAAGGAAATCAAATAGTTAGTGGCGTTGCAATTAATATCTTAGCTTCAGGACTTACGATGATTCTGACTTTAGCTTGGTTTAAAAGTGGCGGAATAACTCCTACACTTCAATCTGACGAAAGGTTTCTTTCTATTACACTTCCTGGCGTCGATATTATTGACCACATTCCAATCATAGGTGTTATTTATAGAGAATTAATTAGTGGTCACAATATTTTGGTTTACTTAGCTTTTGCAACTGTTCCACTTGTTTGGTGGGTTGTGTATCGAACTCGATTTGGTCTTCGATTACGAGCTGTTGGAGAAAACCCTAAAGCAGTAGATACTGCTGGCTTATCAGTAGAAGGGCTTCGTTATAAGGCTTTACTTATAGGTGGAATTCTGTGTGGCATTGGTGGAGCTTATATTGCAACTGCTCATAATGCGCAGTTCACTAAAGAAATGACTGCTGGACAAGGATTCATAGCTTTGGCAGCACTTATATTTGGTAAATGGCACCCTTATAGAGTTCTGGCTGCCTGTTTTTTATTTGGCTTTTTAGATGCTTTAGCTGTAAGACTTCAAGGAGTAGTTCTTCCTGTTATTGGTGAAATTCCAGTACAATTAATTGAAGCGACACCTTACATTTTGACTGTCATTTTACTTGCTGGCTTTATTGGAAAAGCGATACCACCAAAAGCATCTGCACAGCCTTATATTAAGGAATTATAGATATGAACGAAGAGAGCTACATTGCAGCTACAAAAGAAGCCATGAGTAAAGCTTATGTGCCCTACTCTAATTATCCAGTTGGTGCGTTAATAGTAACTGATAATGGAAATACATATAGTGGTTGTAATGTCGAAAATGCAAGCTATCCTCTAGGGAACTGTGCTGAGGCTTCAGCAATTGCATCGATGATCATTGCTGGTGAGAAAAAGATAAAAACGATTTATGTTATGACTAAGAATGATGAAGGTGGTATACCTTGTGGTGGCTGTAGACAAAGAATAAGAGAATTTTCTGATTCGAATACACAAATTATGATGTGCTCTGCAGATGGAGTGCAGCAACGCATAAATCTCTCTGAACTTTTACCTAATTCTTTTGGGCCGGAGCACTTGTAATGAGTCAAGTCGAAGATTGCGTTAATATAATAAACCAGAGTGCCAAAAACTTTAAACCTCAAGTTGGACTTATTCTTGGCTCTGGTTTAGGTCAGTTTTGTGACAATATAGAAACACAAGCAAGTATTGATTTTGATCAGCTACCTGGATTTCCAATTGCAGGTGTTGGTGGTCATGCCGGAAGATTATTATTTGGTCAAGTTGGTAAAACGAATGTTGTTGTGATGCAAGGTAGAGCTCATTATTATGAGCAAGGCAAGGCAGATGTTATGGCTGTTGCTATTCAAACTCTTAAAGCGATTGGATGTAGTAGCTTAGTACTTACAAATGCTGCAGGTAGTTTGCTCAAGGAAGCCTCTCCAGGAAGTGTTATGCTGATTAGAGATCACATTAATATGACTGGTGTTTCACCGCTATTTGGTGCTGAAAGTAATAAACGTTTTGTTGACATGAGTAATGCCTATAATCCTTCGCTTAGCAACTCTATGCGCAGTGCCGCAAAATCTAATGGGATAACCCTACATGAGGGAGTCTATGCATGGTTTAGTGGCCCCCAGTTTGAAACTCCTGCAGAAATCAAAGCAGTAAAAACATTGGGTGCTGATGCTGTTGGGATGTCTACAGTTCCTGAGGTCATCTTAGCTCGCCATCAAGAACTACCTTTATGTGCACTTTCAGTTATCACTAACTATGCTGCTGGAATGAGTGAAACAGCACTTAGTCATGAACAAACGATAGCTTTTGCTAGTAAGGCAGCAGATACTGTCGAACATTTATTGGTTTCATATCTTAATAGTCAATCATAATTTATATGAATACTAACCAAATGAATAATAAAAATACAGCAATTGATAATCATAGATCTAATCAAGATAAGAAGGTTATTTCTTATATAAAAGCTGATATTGAAGATCATTCAAATACTAAGCGAAATCCAGGAATGGATTTTCAGCTTGATAAGATTTCTAGCATATCTATTAACCGTAGCGCTATTGAGCGTCGTTGTAAAAATTATGGAGTTCGTCGAAGCATTAAAAAAGATAAACAGGCTGCATGGCTACTTAAAGCGATCACGTTGATGGACTTAACCACTTTATCAGGAGATGACACAGAAGCTCGCGTTCGCCGACTTTGTAGTAAAGCAAAAAA
>JAPYSK010000016.1:2600-31670 GCA_029936515.1 Candidatus Thioglobus sp. | reverse complement strand
TCCCAGCTGCACAGCATAGTTTTGGTGGTTGGAAACAATCAATGTTTGGTGATTTAGCAGCATATGGACCTGATAGTGTAAGATTTTATACACGTAGAAAAACTATAACTCAACGCTGGCTATCATCTAGCATTCGTGAAGGTGTAAACTTTTCTTTCCCTTCATAATTGGTTTAGATGTTAGTTTCTAAGGACTTCCTCTAGGAAGTCCTTTTTTTTTGTTAAAAAACCTTCGTATTTCGTTCAAATTACGCTTGATGACACTTTGAAGCTTATTGAAAGTCAGCCTAATAATTTAAGTTGACAGGTATAAAAAAAATATGTAACCTGTCTATTTAGTCAAGAAATATTATGTTGTTTTGTTTACCAAATAGGATAAGGAGTTATTGAATGAGTAAATTGAAGTGTGGTTTAATCCAAATGGGCTTGAAAGGTGATGGTACGATGCCGCCAGAAAAAATACGTGATTTAATGATTGAGGCTCATATCCCAATGATAGATGATGCCGCGAAACAAGGAGTAAAAGTACTGTGTTTTCAGGAAGTATTTACACAGCCATATTTTTGTCCAAGTCAGGACAAAAAATGGTATGCGGCGGCTGAGTCAATTCCTGACGGACCCACAGTTAAACTTATGCAAGAATATGCAAAAAAATACCAAATGGTAATTGTTGTTCCTATTTATGAAGAAGAAATGCCCGGTGTTTATTACAATGCCGCAGCAGTAATAGATGCTGATGGAAGTTTTTTAGGCAAATATCGTAAAACTCATATTCCTCAAGTTGCACCTGGTTTTTATGAAAAATTTTTCTTTAAACCTGGAAATCTTGGTTATCCAGTATTTGATACTGCGTATGTTAAGTTGGGAGTATATATTTGTTACGACAGGCATTTCCCTGAGGGTTGGCGTGCATTAGCTTTAAATGGAGCTGAATATATTGTTAATCCTTCAGCTACAGTGGCAGGATTAAGTAAGTATTTATGGGAGTTAGAGCAACCAGCTTCGGCGGCTGCAAATGGAGTTTTTATTGGAGCGATAAATCGTGTTGGTACAGAAGAGCCATGGGCAAAGCAAATGGGTGAATTCTATGGATCAAGTTATATTGTAAATCCTCGTGGTCAAATTGAAGCACAAGCAAGTTATGGTGATGATGAGTTGTTGGTGCATGAAATCGATTTAGATATGGTGCGAGAAGTTCGAGATACATGGCAATTTTTCAGAGACAGGCGCAGTGACCTGTATGGAAGGTTAACCGAAAAATAGTATCATGAATGAGTCATCATCTAGTAAAGCTTCACAATCTACAATTATAGATATTAGTAATTTGTATCTTACATTTGAGACACAAACTGAACCAGTGCATGCGCTTTCTGATGTTAACTTGCAAGTTAATTCAGGTGATTTTTTGTCTTTTATTGGTCCTAGTGGTTGTGGTAAAACCACACTATTGCGTGTAATAGCTGATTTAGAAAAACCCACAAGTGGCACAATAAGCGTAGAAGGTCAATCACCACATGAAGCACGTTTAAATCGCTCTTATGGGTATGTTTTTCAAACTCCAGCTCTATTACCTTGGCGTAATGTAGAGTCAAATATCCATTTACCATTAGAGGTATCAGGTTATTCAAAACATGAGCAAAAAAAGCTTTCGCAGCATTATTTGTCATTAGTAGGATTGTCAGGATTTGAAAAAAAATATCCATGGCAATTATCAGGTGGTATGCAACAACGTGTTTCAATTGCGCGAGCTTTGAGTTTTGATCCTGGCATGCTCCTTATGGATGAGCCGTTTGGAGCGCTTGATGAAATTACCCGTGACCGTTTAAATGAGGAGCTATTGCGTTTATGGCAAGAAACTCAGAAAACAGTTGTATTTGTTACACACTCAATACCTGAGGCAGTATTTTTATCTAATAAAATTGTGGTAATGTCTGATCGTCCAGGGAAAATTATTGATATTATTGAAACTAATTTTCCAAAAGATAGAACTTTTGATATACGTGAAACACCTGAATTTTTGGAGGCTTCACAACGTGTAAGAGAAGCACTAAAAGAAGGCCATAATGATGGAAGCTAATAGGATATTTAATAATCTTATAAGCGGCTCAGTTGGCCCGGTTATGATACTGGTCACCATTATTATCATGGTATGGTACGCAGGAGCAGTTTATTTAAACAGCTCATTTTTAATTGATAGATATGAAAAAAATAATGTAAATTGGAGTTTCTCAGAATTAGCTTCAGACTCCTGGTCGATGGAGCGTCCTGTATTGCCTTCACCACATCAAGTAGCTAAAGAACTAAAAAGAACTATTTGGGATAAGAAAATAACATCTAAACACAGTTTGGTTTTCCATTCTAGAGTGACTCTGTCTTCTGCAATGTTAGGTTTTGTAATGGGAACCTTCCTCGGTATTGGATTGTCAGTTGGTATTGTTTATGTGTCAGCGCTAGATCGAACTTTAATGCCATGGATAATAGCATCACAAACTATCCCAATTCTCGCAATAGCGCCGATGATTATTGTTGTGTTGGGATCAATTGGTATTGTTGGTTTGTTTCCTAAGGCAACCATTTCGACCTATTTGTGTTTTTTTCCTGTAGTAGTTGGAATGGTGAAAGGCTTACGCTCTCCAGATAAGATACTGTTGGACTTAATGAATAGTTATTCAGCTTCAAAAGCGCAAGTTTTTTGGAAACTACGTATACCAGCATCGATGCCATTTTTATTTGCTAGTTTGAAAATAGCCATTGCTCTAAGTATAGTGGGGGCAATAGTAGCAGAGCTTCCAGCAGGTGCTCAAGGAGGCCTTGGTGCGCGTCTATTGTCTGGCTCTTATTATGGGCAAACTAGCCTCATTTGGGCAGCATTGATAACTGCCTCAGTGATTTCGGCAACCCTAGTTTCTGTGGTTGGTCGTATGGAGCGATTAATTAATAATCGCATGGGGCTGCAAACATGAATTTTTTGACCATCTTTAGATTTCGCTCCTTAAGAGGATTGTTATGTCTTGTTTTTTCCGTACTTACTTTTATTTCATTACAGCTTAATGAGATAAATGATCATGCATTAAATCCTTTTATGGTAATCATTATTGCTGCTGTCAGTTTGGCGTTGTTTGTAAATCGTCAACAAGGCATATTTCTATTATCTATTTGTTTTGCTGCTTTATTTTATGGAGTTTGGTCCGTATTAAGTTTAATACATTCATTAAATGCAGACACGATTATAGGGTTGGATGTTTGGTTGTTTGTGAGTGCACTATGGTTTTTAACTTGGCATAACTTAGTTCAGCTATCGGCAATAAAAACAAAAGATAAATTTATGGAATTATTTCTTACTGTAGTCATTCCATTGCTATTCGGTTCGTGGATATTTTTTCTATGGGAGGTGATAACTATAGGTATGTCTGTGCCCCAGGTATTGTTGCCATCTCCAAGCCTAATTTGGCAAGTATTTGATGGTGCCGGCGCTACTTTATTAGCAGATTTTAATCAAACTTTTGTGCGTTCAGCTATTCCTGGTTTTATTATGGGAAGTGGGGCAGGATTTATTATTGCCATTGCAGCAGATAAAACTCCTTTTTTACAGCGTGGTTTAATTCCGATAGGTAATTTTTTTAGTGCTATACCAGTAGTTGGGATAGCACCAATTATGATAATGTGGTTTGGTTTTGATTGGCAATCTAAAGCAGCAGTCGTTGCCATAATGACTTTTTTTCCAATGCTGGTGAATACCCTAGTAGGTCTTAATGAGACCGATAAAATTGATCGAGATTTATTACACACTTATGCTACTAATTATTGGCGTGAACTTTTAAGTTTGCGATTACCAAATGCGATGCCTTTTATTCTTAATGCATTGAAAATTAACTCAACTTTAGCTATGATTGGAGCTATAGTAGCAGAATTTTTTGGAACACCCATTGTTGGAATGGGTTTTAGAATTTCGGCCGAGGTTGGTCGAATGAATATCGATATGGTATGGGCAACAATTGCTATTGCTGCACTAACTGGTTCGATATTTTATGGGGTATTTGCCCTGTTAGAAAGAAAATTAACTTTCTGGCATCCATCGATGCGAAAAAGTTAATATACAGAGTAAGTACTAGTAATGTAATATTATATGAAAGGGAGAAGTGATGAAAATATATAAAAGTATATTAACTGCAATTTGTTCTATCATGCTTATGGCTGCTAGTTTTACAGCACAGGCAGACGATAAGTTTACTTTGCAGATAAAGTGGGTAACTCAGGCGCAGTTTGGAGGCTATTATGTTGCTCTAGAAAAAGGGTTTTATGAAGATGAAGGCCTTGATGTTACAATTAAGGCAGGTGGTCCAGATATAGCGCCTCCTCAAGTTATTGCTGGTGGTGGTGCTGATATTCTAATAGAATGGATGCCAGCAGCATTGGCATCTAGAGAAAAAGGACTTAATTTAGTCAACATTGCTCAACCATTTAAACGCTCTGGCATGATGTTAACATGCCGTAAAGATTCAGGCATAAGTTCGCCTGCTGATTTTCCAAATAAAACTTTGGGTGTTTGGTTCTACGGTAATGAATATCCATTTCTTAGCTGGATGAGTAAATTAGGCATTGCCACTGATGGAAGTGATGGTGGAGTTACAGTATTGAAGCAAGGCTTTAATGTTGATCCAATTCTGCAAAAGCAAGCTGACTGTGTTTCAACGATGACTTACAATGAATACTGGCAAGTTATAGATGGTGGACTTTCAGCAAGTGAGCTATCAGTTTTTTCTTACGAAGACCAAGGTGTTTCTACACTTGAAGACGGTTTATATGTACTGGAAGAAAATCTAAGTGATCCTGCTTTTGTTGATAAAGCAGCACGGTTCTTGCGTGCAAGTATGAAAGGTTGGGAGTGGGCTACCAATAATTCTGATGCAGCTGCCGATATTGTGCTTGAGTATGACATGACTGGTGCCCAAACTGAAAAACATCAGCGTCGTATGATGGGTGAGATCAACAAACTAACCGCAAATGGCGGTAAATTAAATGTTGATGACTACCAACGTACTGTTGATACTTTGCTAGGTAGTGATTCTGATCCAGTGATCAACAAAGAACCAGTAGGAGCTTGGACTCATAAGGTCTGGGATGCTGCATTTGGTTCATAATTTTTTAAAATCTAATTTCTTGTAGGAGTAATACTATGTCTGTACTAATTAAAAATGGAACAATTGTTAACGCTGATCAATCTTTTCAAGCCGATGTGCTATGTGCAGATGGCAAAATACAGGAAATTGGTAGTAATATCTCAGCACCAAGTGGTGCTGAAGTGGTAGATGCCACCGGGCAGTATGTTATGCCTGGTGGTATTGACCCACATACCCATATGCAGTTACCGTTTATGGGAACAGTTGCCAGTGAAGATTTTTATACTGGCACGGCTGCAGGGCTTGCAGGTGGCACAACAATGATTATTGATTTTGTTATTCCTGCGCCTCAACAAAATATTATTGAGGCTTATCAACAATGGCGTGAGTGGTCGGAAAAAGCAGTAGCTGACTATAGTTTTCATGTTGCCATTACTTGGTGGGATGAAACAGTCCATGCTGATATGAAAACCTTAGTAGAAAAATATGGTGTTAACAGTTTTAAGCACTTTATGGCGTATAAGGGTGCAATAATGGCTACCGATGAAATACTTGTCAATAGTTTCAATAGAGCTTTAGAATTAGGCGCAATGGTAACAGTTCATGCTGAAAATGGTGAAATGGTTGCGCAATTACAAGAAAAAATTTTTAATATGGGTATAACTGGACCAGAAGGTCACCCATTGTCACGCCCACCAGAAGTTGAAGGTGAGGCTGCGAGTCGTGCTATTAGTATTGCTAACGTATATGGAGTGCCATTATATGTTGTTCATGTATCTACAAAACAGTCTTTAGAGGCTATTACTAGGGCACGAAATGCAGGTCAAAAAGTATTTGGTGAAGTTTTAGCTGGGCATTTGTTGGTAGACGAGTCAGTTTACTTGGATAAAAATTTTGAAAGTGCAGCTGCACATGTTATGAGTCCGCCTTTTAGAGCAAAAGAACATCAAGATGCATTATGGAAAGGTGTCCTATCTGGTAATTTACAAACCACAGCTACTGACCATTGCTGTTTTTGTGCTGATCAAAAAGCAGCTGGTAAAGATGATTTTCGTTTAACTCCAAACGGAACTGCAGGTGTAGAAAATCGTATGGAAGTATTGTGGCATCATGGGGTAAATACTGGACGTTTAAATATGAACGAGTTTGTTAAACTAACCTCTACCAATGCTGCGCAAATATTTAATATCTATCCACGTAAAGGTAGTATATCTGTTGGTGCAGATGCTGATATTGTTGTATGGGATCCAGAAGCAACTAAGACAATTTCTGCTAAAACACACCATCAAAATATAGATTTTAATATTTTTGAAGGCATGAAGGTTAAAGGATGTGCTTCGCACACCATAAGTGCAGCAAAAGTAGTATATGCTAACGGAGAGTTAAAAGTTGAACGTGGTGCCGGTAAATATATTGAACGACCTGCTTATGCATCTTTCTACCAAGGTCTAGATCGTCAAGCTGAGATAAATAAACCTAAATCTGTAATTCGTTAAGGGGTAATTAATTTTGCATTGTGGTTTTGTTTTTTATAACCTGACCAAGTAGTCAAATATTTTTAAGGAGATAACTATGAATAATAAAAAATTAACAAATGAGGCAATAGGCATTCAGTCGCATCGCCTTAGCAAAAAAGAAATCGAAGATAACTTTACAGATCTTCATCCACCATTATCAGCAATAGAGGCATTAATTGAAGCTGATCGTTGTTATTTTTGTTATGACGCTCCTTGTACTAAAGCCTGTCCAACAAGTATTGATATTCCAGGTTTTATTCAAAGTATTCAGAATGATAATTTAACAGGCGCTGCAGATAAAATCTTAACTGAAAATATTTTTGGCGGTATGTGTGCCCGTGACTGTCCTACTGAGGAATTGTGTCAGCAGGCATGTGTACGTAATGATCATGAAGAAAAACCGGTTGAAATTGGATTATTACAACGCTATGCAACCGATTCAGTATTAAATAATGGCGTACAGTTATTTTCAAGAAAAGAAAATACAGGAAAATCTATCGCTGTTGTTGGAGCGGGGCCTGCTGGAATATCTTGCGCACACCGTTTGGCTGTTTTGGGACACAATATAACAGTTTACGAGTCAAAGGATAAGATCGGTGGTTTAAATGAGTATGGTATTGCAGCTTATAAATCTACCAATGATTTTGCACAGCAAGAGCTTGCTTATATTCTAGATATAGGTGGTATCACTATTGAAACAGGAAAGCAGCTAGGTAAACAAATTAATCTTGAGGATTTACAACAACAATTTGACGCAGTATTCTTAGGATGTGGTCTAGCCACGGTAAATAAATTAAATCTTGATAACGAAAATATTTCAGGTGTTATAGATGCAGTTGAATATATTGCAAATTTGCGGCAAGCCAGTAATAAAGATGAACTAATGGTTGGAAAAAATATTGTAGTTATAGGGGGTGGTATGACAGCAATAGATATTGCCGTTCAAAGCAAATTATTAGGTGCAGAGCAAGTAACTATTGCTTATAGGCGCAGTAAAAATATAATGGCTGCTAGTGAATATGAGCAAACTTTGGCAAAAAAGCATGACGTACAAATACAATACAATGTGTCACCAAAACGTCTGCTATCTGCTGATAACAATGTCACTGCAATGGAGTTTGATATTATGCAATCACAAAATGATGGTAGTTTAATGGCAAGTGGTGAAAATATTACATTAAAAGCCGATATTGTTTTTAAGGCAATTGGACAAAAATTAGTTACTGAAGGTTTGATTGAAAATAAAAGCTTAGAACTAAAAAAAGGAAGGATAGTTGTAGATGATCATCGTAAAACTTCATTGGCTAAAGTTTGGGCGGGAGGAGATTGCGTGCTTGATGGTGATAATTTAACAGTGTCAGCAGTTCAAGATGGCAAACTGGCTGCAATTTCAATTAACGAAACGTTAACACAAGGAGCATAATATGGCAGATTTATCTAGTAATTTTTTGGGAATTAAGTCACCTAATCCTTTTTGGTTGGCCTCGGGACCACCTGCAGATAAAGCATATAATGTAAATCGTGCCTTTGAAGCTGGTTGGGGTGGAGTTTCATGGAAAACTTTGGGAGAGGATCCGCATATAGTGAATGTCAATGGTCCTAGATACACTTCCATGATGAGTAATGATCGTCGTGTTATTGGTTTCAATAATATTGAATTAATTACCGATCGACCATTTCAAGTTAACCTTAAGGAAATGCGTCAAGTTAAAAGAGACTGGCCGGATAGAGCTTTAATTGCATCTGTGATGTTTCCAATGAATGAGGCATCTTGGGCAAAGTATATCCCCATAATAGAAGATACAGGCGTAGATGGTTTTGAATTAAATTTTGGTTGTCCGCATGGTATGTCTGAGCGCGGTATGGGGGCAGCAGTTGGGCAAGTTCCAGAGTATATAAAGCAAGCAACTGAGTGGTGTAAAAAATATGCTACGACACCTGTAATTGTAAAGCTTACACCCAATATAACTGATGTAATTTATCCGGCTGAAGCGTGCCTTGAGGGCGGTGCAGATGCAGTGTCATTAATCAATACCATAAATTCAATTATGAGGGTTGATTATGACAATTTGACTATGTTCCCAACTACTGGTGGTATGGGTACACATGGTGGTTATTGTGGTGAGGCGGTAAAACCAATTGCATTGAACATGGTGGCAGAAATAGCACGCAATGAAAAAACAAAAAATTTGCCAATTTCAGGGATTGGAGGAGTGACTACATGGAAAGATGCAGTGGATTTTATTGCCCTAGGCGCAAGTAATGTTCAGGTGTGCACAGCTGCAATGGTTTATGGTTTTAAAATTGTAGAAGATATGAAAACTGGGTTAAGTAACTTTTTGGATGAAAAAGGCATGAATTCAGTGCAAGAGCTTGTGGGTAAAGCAGTGCCATCAGTTACTGATTGGAAATATTTAAATTTAAATCATATTGACAAAGCGGTCATTGACCAAGATAAATGTATAAAGTGTGGGCGTTGTCATATTGTATGTGAAGATACTGCACATCAAGCAATTGGATATACAAACGAAGGTGGGGAAAGAGTATTTACAGTGAACGACGATGAATGTGTCGGTTGCAATCTTTGTGTAAGTGTTTGTCCTGTAGTAGATTGTATCTCAATGGTCGCCATGACTTCTGGAGCTGATCCGAGAACTGGCAAGGCAATTTCACCACAAGCATCTGATTGGACAAAACACCCAAACAATCCATTAAGGGTTTTATGAAAACATAATGGAGAAATAGAATGAGTAATTTAAAAGTTGCAGAAAAAGTAAGGAGTAGCACTCGAAGTAAAGAGAAAATTCGTGAACAAAACGAACGTATTATTTTAATTGCAGCGGAAAAAGTATTTGCAAAGCATGGTCTTAAAGGCGCGACTACCAAACAAATTGCAGATATGGCAAAACTCCCAAAATCCAACATTCATTATTATTTTCATACTAAATTAAATTTGTATAGATGTGTCTTGGAAAGCATACTGGTAGATTGGATGAAGGCCGCCGACACATTTAATACATTTGATGAACCGCGGGAAGCATTTAGGTATTATGTTGGCGCAAAAATGGATTTGTCGCGTGTACGACCATTTGGCTCAAAAGTGTGGGCAAATGAAATTATCAGTGGCGCTCCAGAAATGGAAGCAGTACTATCGTCAAGGTTAAAAAAATGGGTTGATACTTGTGTTGGCTCAATAAATACATGGGTTGAACTAAAGAAAATTATTAATGTGGGTGATGCACATACCTTGTTATATATGATTTGGGCCACCACACAACATTATGCTGATTTTGAATATCAAGTGAAGATATTAAATAATGGTAAAAGGCTAACAGATGCGGAGTTTGAAGAAAAAAAACAACAAGTTATAGATTTAGTTTTACGCAGTGTTGGCTTAAATCCTTAGTTAATAGGCCTCTTATTATCTTAACTCTCGTCTCTAAGCCTGGTAATGGTATTAATTAGTTCAGCATTCACTTGTCGTGGTCCAGTATCTTCTCTATTTTTATGACGTCTAGCGCCAGGTAAACGAACACCATCAATTTCATTGTATCTTTTAATAAATTGTTCAATTTGATCTGAGGTATCTTTTCCAGAGCAAATTTCTGGTGACAAAGCTAAAATAAACTGGCCTCCTTGAACTGGACCACCATCTCCATTGTCACGCTCTTTTGATTCATAAGAAAAAGTTTCACCAACAAGAGGGCCGGACAAGAGCTCAATCATGAGAGCTATTACTGAGCCTTTATGACCACCAAATGGAAGTAATACGCCTTTGTCTATTTCTGATGCGTCAGTCGTTAATTCACCAGATGGAGAAAGACCAGTTCCAAGTGGTACTGGATGACCATCTCGAGCCGCAATTTGAATTTCACCTTTGGCCATGGATGCGGTGGCCATATCAAAAACAATTGGATTCTTTCCAGGACGTGGCCATGAAAACGCCATTGGATTAGTGCCAAATAATGCTGTAGTTCCTCCAGAGGGCGCAACAGCAGGTGTGTAAGAAACTGATGTAAGTCCAACTAGTCCATGTTCACTGATTCTTTCAACCTCTGGCCAAAGAGCTGCAAAATGATGACAGCGCTGAATTGCAAGCCCAGCCATTCCAAATTTTTGAGCAGCTTTAATTAATTTTTCAATTCCATATTGATGCGCCAATGGAGCAAATCCATTTTTAGCATCACATCGAAATATTATTGGTGTAACTTCTTTAATTTCTGGAACTGCTGATCCATCAACTTTTTTACTTTGGAGTGCTTTAATGTATCCAGGGATACGAAAAAGGCCATGAGAAATTGAACCATCTCGCTCAGCATTTGTAACTGTAGTGGCAACTGCATCTGCGTTTTCTTCATTAGCTCCATTATTGATTAGTGCAGCTTTTGCCAAGTTAAAGATTTCATCTAGGCTAAGTTTGATTGTTGTTGAAGTCATTTAATTAATCCTCTTATTTGAAATATGTAGTATCTAGAAAGTACTTTGTTGTATCCGAATAGTATAAGGAATTCAGCAGTGCAGTTAGAAAAAAATGATAACATGTTTAAAAAAATACACCCTAATCGAAATGAAAAATACTAAATTAATTCAAATAGTTTCTTGCCACGCTGAAGGTGAAGTTGGTAACGTAATTATTGAAGAGCTTGGATAACTGGTACTCATCAACTAATGCTTGACTCGGATGATCCTTGGCCAGAAGGATACCGATTAACAGATACATGGCCAATGAAAAAATAACTTTAACGTTTATTTGTGATGCTTATTTTGAGAAAAAAGTGTAAAAAATAATTCTCACATGTACTGTATATTTAACTAAAAATAATTAAGGAGAAACAATGGCAAAAATTCATTGGTTGGGAACTGGGCTCTCTGCAATACCAGGATTAAAAAAGCTTATTGAAAAAGGAAATTCAGTTATTGTATACAATCGCACCGTAGAAACAGCAACTCAAGCATTATTAGAAATTGAGGGTGATTATCAGATTGTTCCATTTTCACTCAAAGCTATCGAAAAGAACGCTAAAGCTGGCGATATTGTGGTTTCAATGCTGCCTGGTAATTTCCATGTTCCAGTTGCTGAACTAAGTCTATCCTTAGGTGCTCATTTTGTCTCAAGCTCTTATATTTCAGATGAGATGAGAAGTTTAAATAATTCTGCAATTGAAAAGAGTCTGTGTCTAGTTAATGAGGTAGGTCTAGATCCAGGTATAGATCACAGTATGTCGCATGCGTTGGTTGAGGACTACAAGAATTCAAGTGTTTTTTCTGCTGAAAATAAGCATTCTTTTCTGAGTTATTGTGGCGGTCTAAGTGACGTTCCAAATGATTTTTGTTATAAATTTAGTTGGTCTCCACTGGGAGTTTTAAAGGCTTTGATGTCAACTTCGGTTAGTATCCGTGACAGTCAAATATTTACTGTTACTAAGCCATGGGAGTCTGTTGAGTTATATCCATTGCCAATGCCTTGGGGTGAAGATGAGTTCGAAGTTTATCCTAACCGTGATTCTCTCCCATTTATTGATCAATATCAAATGAATGAAGGGTTGAAGATTGATCAGTTTGTTAGAGGAACTCTAAGATATAAGGGTTGGAAGAATGCCTGGTCTGATATTTTTTCTGAGGTTGATTCACTTGATCCTCAAGAAGAAGAGGAGCGCTTAAAGATTCTTAGTGATGATCTATGGAAGAAGTATTCTTATCAAGAGGAAGAAGTTGATCGAGTCATTCTTACGGTTGAATTAAAAGTTAAAAATGACTCTGAAGTTATTTGGCATAAACAATTTTTACTTGACACTCTTGGGAATCATAAGGGCAGTGCCATGGCTCAATTAGTCTCTTGCTCAGTTGCATTAGCAGTTGAAGCTGTTCTTAATAAAGAGATACCTTCTGGAGTAACTGCAGCACCGCATCAGAGCGAATTGGTTAAGCGTTGGCTTAATCAAGCTGATGATATAAGTGACCACTTTGTATTAATAGATCATTTGAGCTAATCGTGTATTTTTGTTAAATTATCATGGCTCAAGGTAATATTAATTTCGATCATGAAACGCGAGGCTGGGTTGATTTAATTCCGCCTAGGAGTCCTAGGCTAAAGTTAACTTCTAATCTAGAGGCAAAATGGCTGGTAATTGGCGCAGGCTTTACGGGCCTTTCTTGTGCTAGAAGGCTGGCTAAAATTAATCCTAATGACCAGATTATTTTGATTGATGCTAGAGAAATTGGTCAGAATGCCTCTGGCAGAAATTCAGGTTATGCTGTTGCACATAGCCACTTTTTCGGAGTATACAAAGAGTCTCAATTGAGTCAATATCAGCGAGTCGATCGAATTAATCAAGTAGGCCTTAACTCCCTTCGATCTTTAGTCGCTGAAAACAATATTGCTTGTGACTTTAAAGATACGGGGATTTACCATGCCGCTGCAGACAACAATTCTTCTAAAGAGTGTGATGATTTTATTGATTATCTTGAAAAGCGAGAGATTAATCATACTCCTCTCTCTCAAGAACAGCTGCAGAAACATCTTGGTACGAAATGGTATCAAAAGGGCGTCAAAGTTGAAAATGGCGCTTTAGTGCAGCCTGCTAAATTAGTATTTGGGTTGGCCGATAATCTTCCAAGCAATGTGACACTTTATGAAAATACGCCAGTACTAAAGATGACAGTGGATAAGACCAATAAACTAGTCGTTCCGAATGCAACAATTACTGCTGAAAAAGTCATTATGGCGTGTAATTATGAGTCTTTAGCACATGGACAGCCTAAGCAAAGAGTTGTTGGGGTAACGCTATCTGGAAGTATTACCCGAGTTTTAGGTAAGGATGAGCTTGAAAAGCTTGGCAATCAATCGTCATGGGGCGTATTGTCATTGCATAGAGGCGGTGCTACGGTTAGACTCACTGCTGATGGTAGAATTTCGATTCGAAATACTGCAGAATATAATAATCATCGCTTATTAACCGATCGACAATTGCTTAAAAGACAGGCGATACATCGCAAGGCTTTTGATAATAGATTTCCCCAGTTAAGCCATGTTTCTTTCGAGCATTTATACTCCGGCGTTGAGGGTGTAAGCGCCAATAAAACCAATATCTTTAAGAAATTATCTAATAGTCTTTATTTTGCTGGTTGTTTCAATGGTTCTGGCATTACTAAAGGAACTGCTTTTGGTATGGGAATTGCAGAATATGTTTGTGACCATGAATCTTCTTTAGTGAGTGATTGTCTTGCAACTGCAAAGGCTGGCTGGCTCCCACCAAGACCAGTATTAGATGTTGGCGCATGGTTTATTACCAGACAGAGATTTATAGGTGTAGGTAAAGATCGATAACAAAAAACTTAAATTAGGTGGCTTGACGTTGCACCGAGTTCAAAAATTTTACTTTTAATACTACTAAAGTGCTCTTTATTTTGATTAACAGGAGTGACCGGTAAAGAATCCTCATTGCCATTTAGAAAACAATCTGTAATAGCCTTACCAAAATAAGTGCCAGGGCCAATTCCTCGTCCAGAATAACCAAAAACGGAATAGGCATTGTTTCCAAGCTTGATGATCTTAGGGATATGGTTGCCGGTCATTGCAATTCGTCCATGCCAGCTATATTCGATAGGCGTATTCTTTAACTGTGGAAAAAGTGATTCCATTTTTCTTTTTGCCCAGTTTGTGTGGATTTTTGAAGCGCGATGACCAAGATTTCCAACACCTCCAACGATAAATCGATTGTCTTCATCAAGACGAAAAGAAGACATTACGTTCGCAGTATCCCAGCAGCCCTCACCATTTGGCAAAATCATATTTGAGGTTTTTTCAGGCAAAGGATTAGTTGCTACTTGAAAATAATGAACACCAGTGTATTCAGGAGATTTAATGCCTTTTATTGGTTGCTGATACGCATTGGTCGCTATCAATAACTTCTTTGTTTTAATAGAGCCATCTGGAGTATCGACTAACCAATAATTATTACTTGATTGAATTTTTGTTGCTAATGTTGATTCATATATATTAGCACCTTTAGATTGAGCTGCTCGAGCTAAGCCAATACAATAATTGAGTGGGTTTATTGTGCCTGCACTCTTATTAAAAAGTGCACCAAAAAATTTTAAAGATCCTATTCTTTGATTAGTCTGTTGTCTATCTAATAGTTCTAATTCAGCCCCTCGACTTGATAATTGCTGATAACGTTTTTGAATATCCTTCAAACCATTTTGAGAATGTGCGCAATGAAGAGTACCAGATCTATTTGCACTGCACTTAATATCGTATTTATCAATAAGATCAAATACTAAATCTGGAGTTTTTGCGAGTGCCTTGTTAAGTTTAGATCCTGCATCTACTCCAAGTATCTTTTCAACTTTTTCAGGGGGTAACCATAATCCTGCATTAACTAAGCCTACATTCCTACCCGACCCTCCGTAACCTATTTTTTTGTCAATTAGTGAGACTGATAGGCCATTATTTGCTGCAAATAGAGCTGCCGAGCAGCCAGTATAGCCACCCCCAATAATGGCTATGTCAGTGGTTACAGAGGTTTTAAGAGGTTTAAAAGCTATATGTTCTTTTGAACTTTCCTGCCAAAGGTTTTTATTTTGAAAATTTTGCCGCACAAACATATTGAGTGTTGCTAGATAAATAAAAAGATACCGAAAGCATCTTTTTATTTAAGAATTATTAATTATGGAAGAAGTGTCGCACCAGTTTCCAAACGTATTACTTTTCCATCCTTTATCTGATTAAAGGCTAGAACTGCTTCACGAGTTCCATCAGGAAAGCTCATTACTCCGTGGGTAACCATGGCTTCATCGCTTTCATAAAGACAGCGTGACTCATGAGTTACAAAATCATCACTACTCGCCATAAATGTAAACATTTCCATAGTCTGTTCTTTGTTCATTTTTGAATTATCCAGATGCATGATAAATTCAAAGTCATCATGCAAAGTCGCTGCATAAGCCTCCATATCATTATTTTCTCTTGACGCTTCTTGTGCTTCGTATATTGACATATTGTCTCCTATAAGTTAATGTAAATTATTATGCCCAGAAGTAAATAATTATCGCTACTAGAGGAATTAAAGGTCTAATAGCGTTCTTTATATCATGATCAGCACCATCAAAAGTTGGCCATACTTTTAAAAATTGACCCATATTCCAAATAAATGCAAATGTACAAAAAAGCCCCATTGCAGCTAATAATGCTGGTGTATCAGCTCTTTCAAAAACTCCAATTTGGAAAAACGTTACAATAAGCATTAAAACTGTTCCACTCATTAGAAATCCTGCTGGCTTAAGAGCGTATGCTGCTTGTGGTGAATCCATTCGAAGATCTGTTGCAAACTTTTGTGAGTTAAAAGTAAGTTGAATTGCAAAAAAACCACCAAACAAAATTAAAAAAACGTGACAAATAGACTGAATATCCATATTACCCCCTAAGTAAATTAAAAACTTGATTAGTATCAAGTGGCTTAAGTATACTAAATTTTTTTATCATAAAGTTGTTTTAATAACTTAGCATTAATAAAAATTATGGATATAACTAAAATACAAAATCAGCTTCAAAAATTCGCATTTGATAGGGATTGGGAGCAGTTTCATACGCCAAAAAATTTAGCAATGGCACTAAGTGTTGAGGCTTCAGAGCTCGTTGAAATATTCCAATGGCTAAACGCAGAAGAGTCAAATTCACCTAATCAAAAGCAGACAGAAGAGATTAATAGTGAGGTGGCTGATATTGCAATGTATCTTCTTCGTTTTTGCAGTGTTCTTGGAATTGATCTAGAGAAGGCAATAGAAAGTAAATTAGAGAGAAATGCGGAAAAATATCCAGTTAATTTATCCAAAGGTAACGCTCAGAAATACAACCAGAGAGGCGACTAACTATATCTCAACTTTATAGCACTCGTATGGCTTTCCTGAGGATGGTTGTAGATTGATGTAGTCATCTGATAAGACCACAATCTTCTCTGATTTTTTGTCATTTAGAGTGAACTGTTCTTCCATATTGAAGTAATCATCAAGCCAAGGATTGTTCCTGTTAGTTACTTTTATATAATCAATCATGCTAACTAGGTTTTGATCTTCAATTTCCCAGAGACCAGTACCTAATGCACTATACCTAACTTTGACTTTTTTTTCTTCTATTGGAAAATCAACAAGGAGTTCACCAAAGCTGTTCCAGGTTCCATCTTTTTTGTATCTAATCATTTCAAATGCAGAGTAACCAGGCCAAATATCTTTACAGATCCAATTGCCAAGTATTTCAGTTTCGTAAAAACGAGGAGACATTGCACCAGATGCAGAAGTATTAATAAGCAGCACTGAAAGAACGATTGATAAATATTTCATATGGCTAGTTTAGATGAATTATGATAATGCTATATGAATTATTGATGAATTTTAGGAGAATTTATTTTCTATTTTTTAGTTTCTCTGCCATCTCAATTATCTTAGCACTTGTAGTCGTCTTAAAAATGAACGGAAAAATGGAATGAATGAAAGCAATAACAAATAATAACAAGAGCTTAAAGCTATATTTCAAAGCTATCCAAAGATGCTGAAAGTAAGTCTCGCCAACCTCTTTAGGGTGCTTGGTAAAAATGTTAGCCATAGTAATAAAGATAATAACAATTAATTTCATATTTAGTATAAAGACTTAATAATAACAAGGTCAATAAATTAAAAAAATTTGTACTAAAATAGAGCTTTTTATAAAAATATGAATGGCAAGAGTAATTAAAAGCAATGTCTAAAATCCTAACGAGACAGCAAATTGAACAGTATTATGACGAGGGTTTTATTTCGCCTGTAAGAGTTATTTCTGAGGTAGAAGCGCTTTCAATAAAGGCTGAGCTTGAAGAAGTTGAGGCAAATTTTCCAGATGAAATTAATTCCGAGAGCCGCAATAATCTTCACTTGTCTTTTGCGTTTCTAGATGCGCTAGCGCATCACCCAATAATTGTTGATGCAATGGAGGACCTTATAGGTCCTGATATTGCGCTTTGGGCGTCTGTTATGTTTATCAAAGAACCTGCATCTAAGGACTATGTTAGCTGGCATCAGGACGCAACCTATATGGGACTTAATAGTACCAACTTTCCAACGCCATGGATTGCACTCAGTCCAAGCAATAAGGAAACTGGGTGTATGACAATGATCTCTGGAAGTCATAAATCCTCAATACAAAGTCATGAAGATACTTTCGCTGAGAATAACATCTTAACTCGAGGTCAGGTTATTGAAGATATTGATGAGTCAAAAGGTGTTGATTTAATATTAGAGCCTGGTGAAATGTCCATTCACCATGGTGCAATAATTCATGGCTCTCAGCCTAACAAAAGTAATCAAAGAAGGATTGGGTTTTCTTTGCAGTCTTATATCCCACCATCAATACAGCAGGTTGTTGGAAGAAACATATGGACTCATATTAGAGGTCGAAAGAGGCATGACGAAGATGGTATGACGCTTGAGAGGCCAAAACACAATATGGATCCTATAACCATTGCTCAGAGAAGAGTCGCTAATGAAAACTTGTCAGAGATTCTTTATAAGGGTGCTAAGACTAAGCGCAATTACTAAATATACTTTGAGAGCCAGATAAGTATTTTATTAACCCCATCTTTTGTTTGAGAGGCACTCAAGATGTCACCAAGAACGCCATGCCTCGAGGAGTCATCTTCATTTGTAAGAATTGGGTTATGAACAGTAATATTGTTACCCATTTTGGAAATAATTTTTCGTGTCGCTTTAGCTGAAACAACTTGATCATCATCTGAAAACCAAAACAGCAACGGCACTTTAATTTTGTTGTGTTTGATTTTATAGGCTGCAACGACCGAATCCTTAACTGCAAATAATGCTTTTATAGGGTACCTTGTCGTCCAACACCTTTCATGTTCAACATTTTGTGGAATAAAGAAGTGCTCCTTTCCAAACACAAGTGGCATGAATAATTTTGCTCCAGGAACTCTAAGAAGTTGTCCTTTATAGGACTTAGGTCCAAAGTTTGGAGAGACATAAATGACTGCTTTAATGTCAGTTGACTGTTCAAGGATAGTATGAATCAATGAGCAGCCCGTTGAACAGCCAATCAAGACAAGATTATCTCCAATCGCTTTACCAATCTCTATAGCCTCCTGCATATCTATCATCCAGTCATCAAAAGTAGCTTCGCCAAGAGCTTTGCCATCTTGACCATGACCTTTAAGTCTAGTAAAGAAAACGTTAGCTTGAAGGTCTTTACCCAGCATTTCGATTACCGGACTCAGTTCAAAACGAGTTGCTGAGAAGCCATGAATAAATACCAAGCTTGTTTTTGTTTTTTGGTTATTATTGCTTGCCCAGATGATCTTTTTTTCAGTATCTGGACGTATATTTGGGACCTCATTTTCCTTACTTTCAATGAGCTTATCTAAAGAATTAATATCAATCATTTTTTTTGTCTTGCTTTGTTTTTTTTAAGCATTAATTATAGCTCGATATTAGAGAAAAATATCTATATTAATTTTGTATACATAAAGATTACTAATATAATTACTTTATGTATACAAAAAGTGTATACTTCCTTATCAGTAAGCAATTTGATAAATCTATAGATGGGTAAATACGTAACAAAAAATCAAAAAGAAGATGAGAAAAGAGTGGTTAGCGTTAGGATTCGTAGACCAATTTTTGAAGCGTTTAAAGGTGCATCAATTGCTGCTCAAGAGTACGGCTACAGTATGTCGCTTTCTGGTGTTTTTGAGACCGCCATGGAGGATGCAATTTTAGAGTTCAAAGAGATTAGTGGTCTTGATTACCATGATATCGAGAAGACTAATCTCGATAAGAAATGGAAAAGTCAATACAAGCCTGCTTTAAAGAGTTCAACAAGTAAGTCTCGAAAAAGAGATAAGTAAATCAAATTCTATTAGGAGTGAAAGCCAATGTCAGAAAGTAGTGTGATTAAACAGATTAAAGAGTTAAGAAAAGATTTAGACAAGGAAACTCATTTGTTGAATGAACAAATGGAACTGCCTTTAAATAGTGATCTAGTAAAAGATGTGCACTCAGATAATAACTCAGCTCAGTTGAGTAAGGGTATTGCTTTTTCTAAGTGGCTAAGAAAGATGACTTCACAGTTTGAATCAGTTGATCCATTTTATAAGTAAGTTTTAATTCTAAGGCAAGTTAAGTAGTTTTTTTGGCCAGGGCCATTTAATCAAGGTGCTGGCAACACCAGTCATTACCAATAACCCGCCGATTCCCATTGCTAGCGTAAATTGCTCATTGAGAAGTACTATGCCGGCTATGATTGAGGTGACAGGTAAGAGCATCAGAAAAGGTGATATCTTGCTAACATCGCAGGTCCGCAACAAGTGATACCAAACACTGTAGCCAATAACTGTCATGATAAAGGACAAGTAAAAGACTATCGACCAGTCTACAAGGTTGGCGCTCTTGATGGACTCCCATTGACCCTCTTCAATAACTAGCGAGATGAGTAGCATTTGTGGCGTAGCAATAATAGCAACCCAGGCCAGTATAGTGATACCCGAGAGTGATTTAAGACGACTGATCATGATTTGTGCTATCGCCCAGAAAACTGCACCTATTATTACTAAGGCGACACTATCCAAACTATCATTCAGTCTCGGTTCACCAACGATAACAATCACACCGGTAAAAGCTAATCCCATTCCTATAGCTCGAGGCCAGCCGAGTCTCTCTTTGAGTATGAGAGTGCTAAGGAGCGCTAAAATAGGACCTTCTAGTTGCACCAAAATGGAAGCTGTCGATACGTCGATACCTTTCAATCCATAGTAGGTAAATCCATACTGTATTGTCGAACCTATCAAGGCGATGATAAAGAGCTCTCGCATATACCCCCATGGCGGCTTGGTAAACCATACCAGTATCAGACCTGCGATACTAAAACGGAGCGACATAAGTAGTAAAGGTGTGAACTGGTCCATGCCAATCTTTGTTAAGGCATAGCCAAATCCCCAGGTGATAGGAACAATGAGAGCTAAGAAAATTTGCTTAGTGTTCATTGGTACCTTACAAAATAAAAGGAGGTCAATTATGACCTCCTTTTGACTACAAAATATTTTATATTAATTTATGAACGTGATTTCCAGTAGAAAAGAAGAATAAATACTATGGTTAATCCAACACCAAAATATTGCATACCACCAGATGGAATCGCCTCGGTAGAAATATGAAATAGCTGAACCAATAAGTAGAACACTTGTAGCAGAATCAAAGGCATAGTGGCTTTTTTGAGTTGCTCTGCAGAAGTCCAATTTGGAAGCATCAAAAACATTACCGAAACAAACAGCATCGTAGTACCTAAATATTGACCCATCGTAACCATATCGGGTGTACTTTCAAACTGAAACTGGTCTGCCATCATCTCTGGTGTCAGCCACATTGAACCAGCCCAGATAAGTCCGATTAAGCCATTGAGTCTATAAACTAAAGATAAAGTCATAATATCTCTCCTATATTATTAAAAAAGTTATCTATCAAAAGCACGAGTATAGTCATGAGATTTATCCATACTCTTAGAGATTAATCTTAACATAAACATGATATTAGATGGAACTTCATTAGGGTTTAGAAGGAGATAGTGGCATACAAAACTTCATCATTTTGTTTGCAATTATCCGATCAGATTTAAGCCATTACTGACTTCTGGAATGAATTGATTGACATCTTGGAATGGAAATATTTGCTTTTTTCTATGTATATTTTTAATAGTGCTTAGATTTTGGTTTACCGTACCACTTGATAGAACCATAAACGAAGGAACCGATAGTTCTTGAAGTTCTGGTGAAAGATATCCTGATTTGACCACTAGTAGTTGAAAGTCCTTAAGGTTTATATTTAGTGAATCAAAGTCAGCTAGATTATGAAAAGGCCTCCTTAATTCAGAGATTACAATCGTTGTATTTTTTACTTTAACAACAGCACAATGGTTTTCAAAGTACACATTCTCAGCAGTAAGTTTTAGTGATGGTCCGCCCCCTCCAAAACTACCGCCAAGATTAAATTGATTGCCTTTTTTGAGCTTATCGTAGCTAGATTTTGATGCGATACCAACAAATAAAGCATCTTTGATATTTGACTCTAAGACTGCTTTTAGAACATCAGCTCTGTCACCAACACCTCCTGCAGTTGGATTGTCTCCACTATCTGCAATTATTGAAAAGTCTTCTCCAAGCCAATTGATAGCATCATAAATACTGCCAGATTTCATATCAGATTTAAGCTCTTTACGACTGTCCCAATAAAGTTTAGCAATGTTTCTGCAAACAATACTTCCTGATTCTTGGTTCATGCATGTAACCACAGATGATGCGGTTGCCCTTTTTATATCAGCCCAAACATAGCCAATCATAAGGTTAGAGTCAAGAATATTTGGTTCTTGATTATAAAGCTTAAGACTTTCATAGATAGATTTACAAGGCTCTACAAAGGTTGACGACATCTCTCCTGAAACCAATACTGGAATTGGAGACCATACAACGCAAGGCTTGTAATTACCATTGAGTGCTTTAGCGAGCATCTGTGATGATCTCCAATAGGTTTCCTTGACATCAATGTGAGGAGCAGTTCTAAAGGCTGCAAAGGCATCAATATTTCTAACAATCTTATCGGTGACTTGTCCGTGTAGGTCAAAGCTTGCTGAAATAACACATTTCTGTCCAACCACCTCGCGAACTGAAGCAATCCATTCTCCTTCCGGGTCATCAATACCATCAATATACATAGCACCATGCATTAAAAGCAGGACACCATCTATTGTGCCTAATGCCTTAAGTTCTTTAATGAATTGACCTTTTACTTTAAAAAAGTAGCTGCTCTCAATTGGCCCGCCAGGTACAGACTTATTGAAGAAAATAGGATGAGCTTGAATATTGTAATTATCAAAAGGAAAGTCAACCAGGTCAAGCAGTGCTTGACCTTGAAGGCTTAGAAAGTCACCTTCCTTTTGATAAAGTGGCGAATAACTACTGCACTCTGTGCTAATACCGCCAATGGCAATTTTTTTAGAAGCCATTCAGTATGAATTAAAAGTTAGTTAACTCCAGCCAGTTACTACTTTGACCTCTATAAACTCATTTAACCCTAATGATCCACCTTCTCGACCAATTCCAGAGTGCTTATAGCCTCCAAATGGCGCCCCCATTGCTGCTCCATTACCGTTAACTTCAACAGTCCCTGAAAGTAGTTTTTTAGATACTCGTCTGGCTCTTTCTGGGTCCTGCGTCTGGACATAGTTCGAAAGCCCATATGGTGTGTCATTGGCAATCTCGATTGCTTCCTCTTCAGTATCAAATGGAATGATTGATAGAACTGGGCCAAATATTTCAGTTCGAGCTATCGTCATTTGGTTATTGACGTCAGCAAAGATAGTTGGTTTCACAAAATATCCAGTCTCTAGACCTTCTGGCTTACCGGTGCCGCCAGTTACAAGAGTAGCATTTTCATCAATACCAGCCTGAATTAAGGTTTGAATTTTGTCAAATTGCAGCTTAGAGATGACTGGGCCCATGTGTCTTCCTTGCTTAGAGGCAATATCAACGTTGGTTGAGTTTGCAGTCTCCTTGGCTATTTCAACAGCCTGATCATAGATAGAACGCTCTACAAGCATTCTTGTCGGTGCATTACAGGATTGTCCAGTATTGTTAAAGCAGTGCCTAACACCTCTCTTTACAGCTTTTTCATCTGCATCAGCAAAGATAATATTTGCACCCTTACCGCCGAGCTCTAATCCAACCCTCTTAAAGTCATCCGCTGCATTGTGAGAAATCAAAGCACCTGCTCTAGTTGAGCCCGTAAAAGACACCATATCAATATCTGGGTGAGAAGTAAGCTGACTTCCAACACCTGCACCATCTCCATTAACAAGATTAAATACGCCAGCAGGGCATCCAGCTTCTTCAAGCATTTCAGCAAAAATTATAGAATCTAGTGGTGCAAGCTCAGATGGCTTTAGAATCATCGTGCATCCCGCAGCGAGTGCAGGAATAACTTTAAGCGCAACTTGGCTGATAGGCCAGTTCCAAGGCGTAATTAGGGCACAAACGCCTTTTGGCTCATAAAATAATTGATTATCTGAATCATCTAACTTCTCTTCAAACTCAAATTTTCTAAGTTGGATAAGAAAATCTTCAATAGCGAATGTTCCAGCTGTAGCCTGTGATGATTTAGAAAAATCAATAGGCGCACCCATTTCCATTGAGATTACTTCAGCCATGTCATCCATCCTTCTTTCATAGATATCATAAAGTCGCTCTAGTAGAGCTATTCTGTCAGCTTTTGTTGAGGTAGACCAAGAAGGTAAGGCTGCTCTTGCTGCAGCTACTGCTGCATCTGTGTCTGCTTGTGAACCAAGAGAAATAACTGCACATACTGTTTCGTCAGATGGGTTAATGACATCAAAGTCATTTTTAGTTGAAGGCTCGACCCACTCGCCATTAATATAAAATTTTCTATTATTTAGCATTTTTTGTCTCCTAATTAGAGTGTAGAGAATATATTAAGAAATTTTTGATGTCAAGGAAAATATCTAAACAGTTTTTTTTTAGATACTTGCTAACTTCTCAACTGATAATTTAATGTTGTCCATACTGGTTGCAAAGGAAAGTCTTACATACCCAGGTGCGCCAAAAGCTGAACCAGGAACCACAGCTAAGTTAAGCTTTTCAAGACAATAGGTTGAAAACTCTACGTCATCTTTGAGACCAATACGCTCAATAAGGCCTTGAACCCTTGGAAATGAATAAAATGCACCGCCAGATCTTGGGCACTCAATACCATCGATTGCGTTAAGGCTCTCTACAAGAAATTCATGTCGACGCTCAAACGCTTCAACCATCATTTTAATGAAAGATTGATCACCTGTAATCGCTTCAAGTGCCGCAGCCTGTGAGATTGAGCTTGGGTTAGAAGTAGATTGTCCTTGAATCTTTTTCATGGCTTTAATAACTGCCTCAGGACCTGCTGCATAGCCGATTCTCCAGCCAGTCATCGCATAAGCCTTGGAGACGCCATTAAGAATCACAGTTCTGTCTTTAAGCTTTGGACAAGCCATAGCAATGTTAACAAACTCATCACCGCCCCAGCGAATATGTTCATAAATATCATCACTTATAATGAATACATGTGGGTGTCTCTCAAGTACCACTCCAAGCGCTTCAATTTCAGACCTACTGTAGACTGAACCTGTAGGGTTTGAAGGGCTATTAAGAACCAGAAGTTTTGATTTGCTAGTGATGCTAGCTTCAAGTTGCTCAGGGGAAATTTTGAAGTCTTGATCTAATCCAGCATCTATAAAGATAGGTGTTGCATCTGCAAGGATTGCCATATCAGGATAAGAGACCCAGTAAGGCGAAGGAATAATGACTTCATCACCTTCATTAAGGATAGCCTGACATAGATTATAAAAAACCTGCTTACCTCCGCAAGAGACCATAACTTCATTTGCCGAATAATCAAGACCGTTCTCTCTTTTGAATTTCTCGCACACTGCTTTTTTTAGCTCAGCCGTTCCGTCAACAGGAGTGTATCTAGTTTCTCCAGCACCAATTGCATGAATCGCTGCCTTTTGAATATTAGTTGGAGTGTCAAAGTCTGGCTCACCTGATCCCATAGAAATAATTTGGATCCCTTGAGATTTCAACTCTTTTGCTTTATCACTAACCGCCATAGTTGCTGATGGCTTAACTTTTTGTACTCGATTTGATAAGATAGTTGACATTTACTGGGCTCTTTAAATAGTTTAAAATTGAGGGTTTGTTATTTTAATGAAAAACTGCCAATAATGGCTAGAAAATTTCAACTCAAATCGAATTTTTCGCCTAAGGGTGATCAGCCTGAGGCGATACAAAAACTACTTGAAGGAATCAACTCTGGGCAGAAGTATCAAACCTTAGTTGGTGTCACCGGTTCAGGTAAAACGTTTACTCTTGCAAATGTCATAGAGAAGAGTCAAAAACCGAGCCTTATAATGGCTCCCAACAAAACATTAGCTGCTCAGCTTTATAGTGAAATGAAGGAGTTCTTTCCAGACAATGCAGTCGAGTATTTTGTCTCTTACTATGATTACTATCAGCCAGAGGCTTATGTCCCTGCTTCCGATACTTATATCGAAAAAGATGCATCGATCAATGAGCAAATTGAGCAGATGAGACTTTCCGCCACTAAGTCACTTCTTGAGCGCAGAGACGTCATTATAGTTGCAAGCGTCTCTGCAATCTATGGACTTGGTGACCCTGAAAGCTACATGAAGATGCTTCTGCATTTAACAGTTGGTGAGATTACTAAGCAGAGGGAAATTCTTGCAACCTTATCAAAAATGCAGTATTCACGAAACGATGTCACCTTAATTCGAGGCCACTTCAGAGTCAAGGGAGAGGTAATCGATATATTCCCAGCTGATTCTGAAGAAAGGGCAATTAGAATTGAGATGTTCGATGACGAAGTGGAAAATCTTTCATGGTTCGACCCATTGACTGGTGAAAAACTAAAGTCTCTACAGAGAGTCACCATTTACCCAAAAACTCACTATGTAACTCCAAAGTCAACTATTTTGAATATTCTTGATGACATAAAGGTAGAACTTGGAAAACGAAAAAAGGAACTACTTTCTCAAAACAAGTTAGTCGAAGAACAGAGACTTTCACAACGAGTTATTCAAGACATGGAGATGATGAGAGAGCTTGGCTACTGCTCAGGTATTGAGAACTACTCACGCTACTTATCTGGTCGCAAGCCGGGCGAACCACCACCAACTCTGTTCGACTATATGCCAGACGATGCACTCATTATCCTAGATGAATCTCACGTATCAGTTAGTCAAATAGGCGGCATGTACAATGGTGACAGGGCGCGCAAAACAACGCTCGTTGATTTTGGATTTCGTCTACCTTCTGCGCTTGATAATAGACCGTTAAGGTTTGAAGAATTTTCTGAAAGATTGAACCAATGTATCATGGTATCTGCAACCCCTGCGAACTTTGAGTTTGAAGTGTCTACTGTTATTGCAGAACAAATTGTAAGACCAACTGGATTATTAGATCCATCTATCGATGTTCGGCCTGTTGAAACTCAGGTTGATGATCTGTTGTCAGAAATTCATAAAAGAGTTGCCGTTAAAGAGCGAGTACTGGTAACCACGCTCACGAAGCGGATGTCTGAGCAGCTCAGTGATTACTTAAATGACCATAATGTTAAAGTTAGGTATTTACACTCGGATATTGATACCATTGAAAGGGTAGAAATTATTCGTGATCTACGTCTCGGTGTATTTGATGTTCTTGTTGGTATTAACCTTCTTAGAGAAGGGCTTGATATTCCAGAAGTCTCGTTAGTTGCAATTCTAGATGCTGATAAAGAAGGCTTTTTAAGGTCAGAGCGATCACTCGTTCAAACAATGGGAAGGGCTGCAAGGCACATTAATGGAAGCGTCATTTTGTATGCAGATAGGATTACTAACTCAATGCAAAGGGCAATGGATGTTACTAGTGGTAGAAGAAATAAGCAGGAAGCTTATAATAAAAAATACGGGATAATACCTAAAGGTATAGTCAAGCCAATTGTCGATATATTGGATACTGATCTTTCAGCATCTGAAATTGATGAAATGAGTTCAGAGACTATACAAGTTCGATTATCACCTGTTCAGCTTGCTAAAGAGCTAAAGCGTCTTGAAAAAGAGATGTATAAGTTTGCAGAAGATTTAAAATTTGAACAAGCCGCTGACATAAGAAATAAAATAAAACGACTTCGAGATGGACAATTTAAATAACACGACATTAAATATTACAGAAATTTTCTACTCCCTTCAAGGTGAAGCAAAGGAAGTAGGTATTCCTACTGTTTTTGTGCGCTTAACGGGTTGTCCTCTCAGGTGTAATTATTGTGATACTGCTTATGCATTCAAAGGCAATAACCCTTTGTCGATTGAAAGCATTATGGAGCAGGTCGCAAAATACAACACACGCTATGTTTGCGTTACTGGTGGTGAGCCTATGGCTCAAAGCAATTGCCTTGTTTTATTAGACACCCTTATTGAAGCTGGATACAAGGTTTCAATGGAGACAAGTGGCAGTATTGATATCTCGCCGGTCAATAACAAAGTATCAGTTGTTATGGATCTTAAGACACCTTCATCGACTGAACAAAGCCAAAATAGATATGAAAATATTGCTCTTTTAGAGAGCAAAGATCAGCTCAAGTTTGTTATTGCTTCAAGATCAGACTTTGATTGGTGCTGCAGTATCATAGAGAACTATGATGTTCTTTCAGATGTCCTTTTTTCGCCTGTATATGAAAGTCTAAAGCCGGTTGATTTAGCAGACTGGATTTTAGAAAAACAGCTTAATGTTCGCCTCCAAGTTCAATTACATAAGTTGCTTTGGGGTGATGAAAAAGGCAAATAATTTATTTCTAGTTTTCAAACATGATATTATTATTTTTTTAACTATCTGATTCTTATGTTAAATATTAATTTTCCTAAATCAATTAGTATCTTGCTTATTGCTTTACTTTTATCTTCATGCTCCCCAAGTGTTGTTGATTTATCTCTTTACACAACGGATATTGAGATTGCTCAAGAGGATGAAGTAATTGAAGTTCCTGTAAGAGCTTCTTTTACTCTCTATAGTGATGATGATGGTGAATTAGATAGAGCCAGCTCTATTGCTGAAAAATACCTATCTAAAGACTCAATCTTTTCTCAATCTTCAGGTGATTGGGGGGAAACACTTGTTATTGAAACAACAATTCCAATAGGTACTATAGAAAACTTACAAAATTATTTAGTAAGTAATAATCGAGTTGCTGTTTTACTTGTTGATGCTAATACTAATGGTGAGGTTGAGGTTAGCTTAAGGCCAACAGATTATGCGGATGCATTAAATAGTGAATTAAGTGATATAAACTTTATGCTGGGTTTTGAGTTGCCAGGCGATACTACAAATTTTAGGATAATAAGTGATAGTAGAAATGATGTGATAGTTGGCGCAACTGCAGTTTTTGTATCAGAAAAACCTTATCTATATTTTTCAAAAATTTTGAAAAGAAGAGGTGAAGCTGAAATAGTTTTTAAAGGTTCTACGGATAGTGTGTATAGTGAAATTTATCCAGTCGTTAATATCAACTATCCTTGATAAATTTTTTACCCTGAAATACTTCCTTCAATTCTTGCCTTTGCTTTGTCGATAGCAACGTGATATTGAGGATCTTCTAGGACATTTACCTCCACTAAATGCTTTGCCGTTTTGAGTAGTAGTCTGCACTCAGAGCTTAGGTGCATCAAATGCAATGTTTTACCTGCTTTTTGGTATCTATCAGCAAGTTTATCAATTGCTTGGATAGCAGAGTGATCCATTACCCGGGATTCTTGAAAGTCTATATAAACATTTTTTGGATCTTGCTTTGGAGTAAAAATAGCAT
>JAPYSK010000016.1:0-2500 GCA_029936515.1 Candidatus Thioglobus sp. | reverse complement strand
TCTTGAAAGTCTATATAAACATTTTTTGGATCTTGCTTTGGAGTAAAAATAGCATGAAATGTGTTAATTGATGCAAAAAATAATGCGCCATGGAGCTTATAGGTCTTTTTTCCATCTGATTCATTCTCTTCAACGGAGTGTATTTTTCCTGCTGATTCCCAAGCAAACGATAGGGCAGACATAATAACGCCTGCAATAACCGCAAGTGCCAGGTTATCAGTTAAAACGGTAATAACTGCTACGGATATACCAACAATGATGTCGGGTACTGGTACTTTACCAAATAAGCGAAAAGAACCCCACTCGAAGGTGCCAATAACGACCATCATCATGACACCAATTAGGACAGCCACTGGAATCATTTCGATGTATTTAGAGAGGTAAAGTATAAAAAATAGTAACACTACAGATGCTACTATCCCGGATAACCTTCCACGACCTCCTGACTTAATATTAATTAAGCTCTGACCAACCATTGCGCAGCCACCCATTCCACCAAAAAGACCGGTAACCGTATTGGCAACTCCCTGTCCAATACATTCGCGGTTTGGTTGGCCTGTGGTTTCTGTTAAATCGTCAATCAAGTTTAGCGTTAAAAGGCTCTCTATAAGTCCAACCAGCGCCATAACGATAGCATAAGGAAAGACGATTTTTAGCATCTCGATATTAATTGGTACGTCAGGGAGGTGGAATGGAGGAAATACGCCGCCGATAGGTGAAATATCTCCAACAGTTCTAGTATCAAGTCCTAGAAATAAAACCACTACTGTGCCAATTACAATAGCAACTAAGGTTGATGGTACAGCTCGAGTTAGCTTAGGTAAAAAGTGAATAATTGTCATTGTGACTGCAACAATTACTAGCATTAAAATTAAAGGGGTTCCAGTAATCCATTCACCTGCAACTTTGAATTGTTTTACTTGTGATAAAAAGATAACAATAGCTAGTCCATTTACGAAGCCTAAAAAAACTGGGTGAGGAACAAGTCGAATAAATTTACCCATCCTTAATAGGCCAAAAACAATCTGAATAAGTCCAGTTAAAATGACAGCGGCAAATAAGTATTCCACACCATGAAGTGCAACCAGAGTTCCAATGACTACTGCAATAGCGCCTGTAGCGCCAGAAATCATGCCAGGTCTTCCACCAATGATTGAAGTAATTAGTCCAATAGTGAAGGCTGCATAAAGACCAACCAAAGGATTTAATCCTGCCAAAAGAGCAAATGCAACTGCCTCAGGGACTAATGCCAAGGCTACAGTAAGGCCAGACAAGATATCGTTCTTTGCGTTGCTAGGAACGCGCTTATGTATTAGCTTAAACATTTCTTCCTTTTAGATTGTCTTGTAACTAAGGCTTTGCAGCAGGTACAGACGGTGTGGTTGATATTACATCAGCGTTTTGAGCGCGATGCCTAAGGGCGTGGTCCATTAATGTAATTGCAAGCATTGCTTCGGCGATCGGGGTAGCCCTAATGCCTACACAAGGGTCATGTCTTCCAGTAGTGCTAATCTCAGTCGCTTTACCTTCTTTATCAATAGTATCAGCGGTAAGTCGTATGCTTGAAGTTGGTTTTAAGGCGATAGAAATTAAAAGATCTTGGCCAGAACTGATACCTCCAAGTATCCCACCCGAATTATTTGAAGTAAAACCCTCAGGTGTTATTGGGTCTCTATGAACCGAGCCTTTTTGATTAACAACCTCAAAGCCAGCACCTATTTCAATCCCTTTTACCGCATTAATGCTCATCATTGCATGAGCAATATCAGCATCAAGTCTGTCGAAGATTGGCTCACCTAGTCCTGTAATCATATTACTTGCAACGATATTAATTCTTGCTCCAATCGAGTCCCCAGACTTTCTAAGATTATCCATGTACTCTTCGAGCTCACTTACTTTGCCAGCATCTGGACAAAAGAAAGGGTTATTGTGTACTTCTTTCCAGTCAAATTTTTCAAAAGTAATAGGACCTAGTTGAGCTAAGTAGCCATGAATCTCAATACTGTACTTTTCTTTTAGGTATTTTTTAGCAATTCCTCCAGCGGCAACTCTTATTGCTGTTTCTCTAGCAGATGAACGACCACCACCTCGGTAATCCCTGAGCCCATATTTTTGTTGATAAGTGAAGTCCGCATGACCAGGTCTAAAAGAGTTAGCAATATTCGTGTAGTCCCTTGGCCTTTGGTCCGTGTTTTCAATTAAAAGACCGATAGGGGTTCCTGTAGTAATCCCTTCAAAGGTTCCAGATACGATTTTAATTGTGTCAGACTCTCTTCTCTGGGTAGTGTGCCTTGAGCTTCCAGGCTTTCTTAAGTTTAGATCACCTTGCAAGTCTTCTTCAGTCAGTGCCATTCCTGGCGGACAACCATCAACAATACCAATGAGAGCATCGCCGTGGCTCTCGCCAGCAGTTGTTAAAGTAAATAGTTTTCCAAATGAGTTACCAGACATTGTCTATTGAAGTGCGTTGTTTAGATGGCCAATATTATACCAGTGGCAG
>JAPYSK010000015.1 GCA_029936515.1 Candidatus Thioglobus sp. | reverse complement strand
CATCCCTCACACATCAAACGAAATTTGGACTTTGGCTCAAGGTGACTTATAATTAGTGTAGCTTGGAAGGCAAAAGAACAAGTACAATTTGACAAGCTTGTTGACGAAGAGAAAACATTAAAAGATTATAGATTGTTAGCACAGCGTTTTAGGTCAGACCAATTTACATCAAAGCAAATGACAGGAGAATTTAAAGCCAATCCTGAATTTAAAGATTGGTACTTTAAAAATTATATCGCACTAGAAAAATGGAGAAGTATATGAAAAAACTTCTTATACTTTTACTATTCTTCTTCTCAACTCAAGATACACATCTTTAATATCAATCCCCTGCGGGGGAGCTATTGTTCCTGACAGGATGTGTATCGATAATAAATATTTTCTGTCTTTTTGCTTGCAATTATCGAAGTTTGGTACAAAATATAGCTTGGTTTTTTAACAAAAAATAGAGTAATAATTATGAGTTGGTGGACAACAGTTTTAGGTGGGGCACTAGGTTATATGATTGGTGGGCCGCTAGGTGCGATGCTTGGTGTGGCATTCGCGGGTAATTTTTCTAAACGTAAGTCTAATTTTGGCGGATTCGCTAAAGATTATCGTCCGGGCGATCAGCAGCGCGTTCAAGCAGCATTTTTTAGTAGTGTATTTTCAGTTATGGGCTATATTGCCAAAGTCGATGGCAAGGTATCAAAGTCTGAAATTCTCTTAGCACAGCAAGTTATGCAACATATGCAATTATCAGACGATATGCAAAAAGTTGCAAAAGACCTGTTTAACCAAGGCAAACACAAAGATTTCAACCTAGACGAAGTGCTTGAACAGTTCCGTACTGAAAGTCATAGGCGTACACACTTAATACGCATGTTTTTAGAGATTCAAATCCAAGCCACTTATGCTGATGGCGTGTTTGACGATAAAGAACATGATGCACTTAAATATATCGCGCAAAAACTACACTTTCCTATTCATGAGCTAGAGAGTCTGATTCAGCAATTTTCCGCTACTAGCAACAATACTAATCAACTAACAGTTAACGATGCCTACGTGATATTGGGTGCGGATAAAAGTCTAACTGATAAAGAGCTCAAACGAGCCTATCGCCGATTGTTAGCTCAGCATCATCCAGATAAATTAGTTTCCAAAGGCTTGCCAGAGGAGATGAAAAAAATAGCCAATGAAAAAACCCAAGAAATCATTAGCGCTTATGAGCTCATTAAAAAGCACCGTGGCATGCGCTAATTAAG
This sequence comes from Candidatus Thioglobus sp., assembly GCA_029936515.1. Classification (GTDB taxonomy): domain Bacteria; phylum Pseudomonadota; class Gammaproteobacteria; order PS1; family Pseudothioglobaceae; genus Pseudothioglobus. The sequence goes on along the minus strand of JAPYSK010000015.1, from coordinate 30,923 downwards.
GTGTAATCCTCCTTAGCATATTTATTCACACTTTCAAGGTACAGGGGACCCCCTATTTCACTCGGCTATGTATTAGTATTCCCTCCCTCACACATCAAACGAAATTTGGACTTTTTATCTCACTAGATTTATACTAGGTTTAGATTGATACTGAAATTATAAGAATTACATGTCAGAAAAAAAAGGTTTAAAAGATGCATATTCAATAAAGACTTCTGAAGACTCTATAAATCTATATAGAAGTTGGGCTTCTACATACGATAGCGATTTTGCTAAACAAAATGACTATCGCTCTCCTTTAGAAATAGCTAAATATTTTGATAAATATTCCAATAATAAAGACACTCCAATTCTAGATGTTGGTGCAGGAACAGGTCTCATTGGACAGTGTTTAAATGTAAGTTCAAGAGAACTGGATGCTATTGATATTTCTCCTGAAATGCTAAATATTGCTAGATTAAAAAATTGCTATTCAAAAATAATTGAGGCAGACCTTACCAAAAGATTATTGATAAATGACAATCATTATGGAGCAATTGTAAGTGCAGGGACTTTTACTCATGGTCATGTCGGGCCAGATGTATTAGATGAACTTTTAAGAGTCACCAGATCTGGCGGTCTTTTTGTTTTTACAATTCATTATAAGTTATATAAAAAAGCTGGATTTGATAAAAAAATTTTAGAGATTGAAAGGAGTATAACCAAGCCTAATTTTCATGAAATATATGCCTATGGCAATAATCCAGACAAAGATCATGGCAGTGACAAAGTAATTATCACGGTATTTAGAAAAAAATAAATTAGAGCTTTTGATACTAGAAGTAGAGGATCAGTCTCCCTCACACATTAAACGAAATTTGGACTTTTATTTTTTATAGTTATATACTTAGTTCAAAATAACACGGAATCATATTTTTAATTTCTTTTATTGAATAAAGTTAAATGGCCTATATAGTAAACGATAATTGTATCAAATGTAAGCACTTAGATTGTGTTGAAGTATGCCCAGTAGATTGTTTCTATGAAGGCGAAAATATGCTGGTTATTAACCCAGAAGAATGTATTGATTGTGATGTATGTGTGCCAGAATGTCCAGTTGAAGCTATATTGCCTGATACCGATCCAGCTGGCGATAAGTGGGTAGAGTTCAATAGAAAATATAGTACTGAGATGATGTGGCCAAACATTACTGAAAACGGAGACCCAGATCCAGAGCACGAAAAATATCACCCTATTAATTTTCCAGATGGCAAGATGCATTTATTTTCTGAAAAACCCGGCAAAGGTGACTAAGGAGGAAAACCTCTTGTACTCGGCTAAGTATTAATACACCCTATCTTAAACTTCAAACGAAATTTGGATTTTACTAGGTTCAAATTAAATAATAATTTCTCAATTAAGAATTGATAAGCGTATGATTCTCAAAAAAAATAGCTATTATTGCTTGATAGTACATTTATTAATTATTTGAGATTGTGAAATACAGAATAGAATCTGATTTTTTAGGTGAAATGAAAATACCTAGTGATGCTTATTACGGTATTCATACTAAGCGCGCAGTTGATAATTTCCCGATTGCTGATGTTGCTATTTCAGTCTACCCAAATATTATTATTGCTTATGCCATGGTTAAGCTTGCGTGTGCTCGAGCAAATAATAAACTGGGCCTATTAGATGATGATATCTATCATCCAATAGTCGCTGCTTGTGAGAGAATTATCAACGGTGAGTTCCATGATCAGTTTGTAGTTGAGATAATCCAGGGAGGCGCCGGCACTTCAACTAATATGAATGCTAATGAAGTAATTGCCAATGTAGCACTTGAAATCATCGGAAAAGAAAAAGGAGATTATGATGCTATCTCACCACTCGGTCATGTCAACATGTCACAGTCAACGAATGACACCTATCCGACTGCCTTATTGGTTGGATTTTTAAAAGAGTATGACCCTTTATTGGAGGCAATTAAAGCTCTGTCTGATTCTTTTCATGCCAAAGGTGTCGAATTTGCCGGTGTCATTAAAATGGGGCGAACACAACTCCAAGACGCTGTACCAATGAGTCTTGGTCAGGAATTTACTGCTTTCGGTAATACTTTATTAGATGATATTAAAAGGCTGGAAGAAATGTCACAATTATTTTTGGAGGTCAATTTAGGTGCAACAGCTATTGGAACAGGTATTAATAGTCATCTAGATTATCCAAAAATAGCGGTAGAGGCCTTGGCAGATTTATCTGGACTACCTTTGGTGCTAGCTCCAAATCCAATTGCTGCAACATCTGACACAAGTGCTTTTGTGTCGTTCTCTTCTGTTCTTAAACGAGTGGCTATAAAGCTTTCAAAAATATCTAATGACTTAAGATTATCATCATCAGGCCCAATTGCCGGTTTTAATGAGATAAATCTCCCTGCTGTTCAAGCTGGATCTTCAATTATGCCTGGGAAAGTTAATCCTGTTATTCCTGAAGCTGTTAATCAAACCGCTTTTCAAGTAATTGGAAATGATTTGGTAATCACTTTAGCCGCTGAAGCAGGACAAATGCAGCTCAATGCTTTTGAGCCTGTTTTGGCGGTAAACATACTACGTTCATTACGCTATATGACTAATGCGATGGTAATGCTAAGAACAAAATGTGTAGATGGAATTACTGCGAATGTTGAAGTATGTGCAAAATATGTTGAACAAAGTCCTGGTATAGCGACATTCTTTACTCCTCATTTAGGCTATAAAGAATCAGCTCGAATTGCCAAAAGAGCACTTAAAGAGGAGATTACTGTTCGTGAGATTATTATTCAAGAAGGCTTAATGACAGAAGACCAGGTGAACGAAGTTTTGCATGTGGATAACCTTACAAAGCCCAATATCCGCTAAAGTTTATACATATACCCCCTCCCTCATACATCAAATGAAATTTGGACTTTTATCTATCAAATTCGCGAATATAGTGGTGTGAGACAATCTTATCATCTTTAATTTTAGCTATAAACATTACACTTGATTCAGCAACGTTCGGCTCTCTAGCAGTATGTATTCCTACTAAAACCTCATCGTTTTCATAATAAGCGCTAAAATCAACACCTATCAGATTTGTATCTCTACACCAATCGATTGTGTCTTGTTTATTTACTACCCAATTAAATCTATCATTCGACCAGACAAAGTCATCAGATAATACTTCTGACAAACCTTCAGTCTCTTTATCGTTGACTGGCTTTATCCATAAGTCGCTATAAGTTTTGAAATTTATTGACATTATTATTTCCAGTGATATTGTTAAAGAAAGTCAATTATAGTTCAAAATAAACTCACCCCTACACATCAAACGAAAATTATGACTAATCTAAAAAGCTATTACTTCGCCTATGGATCAAACTTATCAAAGGAGCAAATGGCTCTTCGTTGTCCAGAGTCAGATTATCTGATTTCGGGAAGGTTGTCGGGTTATGCTTGGTTGATTAATAGTGGGGGTTATGCGAGCGTTAAGCCTTCTCCGAATGCCTTTGTTTTGGGGGAAGTGTTCACCTTAAGTGAACAGGATATTGAGTATTTAGACAACTACGAATGTGTGTCTGAAGGCATGTATGATAAGTATATTTTGAGCATTCAAACGGAAGAAGGACTTTTTGATTGCTTGGTTTATGTTGCTTCCGATAATGACATGGGTAAACCTCAAGCTGAGTATATTGAAAGAATTAACGCAGGTATTAAGAGTGCCAATCTGCCTGACGATTATGTCGAGCAATGGATTAGACCCTTTGTGCCAGAAAATTAATTAGTAAAAACATGAAAAATCTACTATCCCTCGCATATATATTCACACTTTGAAGGTATGAGGGGGAGGCTCATTGCTCTTGGCTATACATTAATTAACTCTCCCTCACATATCAAACAGAATTTAGATTTTTACTAAGTTTAAATTGAAATATAATTATAGTATGAAAAAACTATTTATACCTAAGGAGGGGAAATGAGTAATTCAGACAGCACACCTATTCAACCAATCAGTGGCACTGTAGTTCCACGTTTTGCTGGCCCTTCCACCTTTGCTAGGCTGCCTGAACTCCGAGATGTTTCGCATTGTGATGTGGCTATTGTAGGAATTCCATTTGATGCAGGGACTAGTTATCGTCCTGGAGCTAGATTTGGACCACAGGCCATCCGTCAAGCTTCAAGGCATCTCCGTACCCAGTATCATCCGGCATATGACACCGAACCTTTTGCTGAACAACAAGTGGCCGATGCTGGGGATATAGCTTGTAATCCTTACAATATTGAAAAAGCAGTTGTGGAAATTCAAAAGGCGGCAACAGACCTGTTGGGAAAAGTAGATAGGATAATTAGCTTGGGTGGAGATCATACAATTGCCTTGCCTTTGCTCAGAGCAGTCAATCATCATCATGGCCAAGTCGCACTCGTTCACTTTGATGCTCATTTAGATACTTGGGACACCTATTACGGAGCTCCTTATACTCACGGCACACCATTCCGAAGAGCGGCTGAGGAAAAACTTTTCTTAGAGGGCGCCTCTATGCATGTTGGTATTCGAGGACCCTTGTATTCTAGAGACGATCTAAAAAAGGATAAGGAATTAGGCTTTAAAGTTATACATTGTGATGAATTCCAAAGCGAAGGTATAGACCATATTGTTAAACGCATTAGAGATCGTGTGGGAGACAATCCAATGTATTTATCGATTGATATTGATGTTCTGGATCCTGCTCATGCACCCGGTACAGGAACACCTGAGATTGCAGGAATGACAACACGAGAGCTTGTAGGAGTTTTAAGAGGATTGGCAGGGTTAAACATTATTTCTGCAGATGTTGTAGAAGTTTCTCCAGCTTATGATCATGCAGAATTAACCTCATTGTCTGCGGCAACTACGGTTTTTGAAATTACAAACTTGTTTGCCTATTCCAGAAAGCAAAAAACTTAAATTAACTCTAGCTAATAATTAGGGTTTATTGAGTTGATATTTCTTATGAATCAAATTAAGACAAAAAGACTGGTCTTAAAGAAACCAGTAAAAACAATAAATAAGAAATTAATTGCCTCTCAAATCGGAGATTGGCAAGTAGCAAAATGGCTATCAGATGTTCCTTATCCTTATACAGAACAAAAAGCTGAAGAGTGGTTAAATAATATTAACCATGATGATTTAACATTTAGTATATTTATGAATGATTCTTTGATAGGCGGTGTTGGCGTAAACCTGGAAGAAGATAATAAATTAGATTTAGGCTATTGGGTAGGAAGGGAATACTGGGGCAATGGCTATGCTACTGAAGCGGTAATGGGGTTAATTAAATATGTCAAAAAAGAGACCAGCTTTAAACAAATTACGGCATGCTATATTAAAGGAAATAACACCTCAGCAAATGTTCTAAGAAAACTTGGATTTAAAGAAGTAGGCGAGTGTGAAGAATATTTTCTTTCACGTAAAAAAACAATGTCTTGCGTTGACCTTTTACTAACCCTTTAATAAAGCCCCCTCACACATCAATTGAAATTTGGACTTTTATCCGTTATAAGTTTATAGTAGATTCTAATAGATCATGATAATAGAATATACAAAAAAAGACCTTTCTAAGATTCTCTTTGTAATTAATGACGCTTCGTTAAAGTATAGGGGGGTTATTCCAGATGATTGTTGGCATGAACCGTACATGTTGGAAAAAGAACTGATTAATGAATTTGAAAACGGTGTTCGTATATTTGGTTATAAAAAGGATAATAAATTAGTTGGCGTAATGGGTATTCAGGAGTTACAAGACGTTACTCTAATTAGGCATGCTTATACATTAACCAATTATCAAGGTATAGGCATTGGAAAATCATTGTTGCAACATTTATTTGAAATTAATAAAAGTGCAGTCATACTTGTTGGTACATGGCGAGATGCCATCTGGGCAATTCAGTTTTATAAGAAATTTGGTTTTGTTGCCCATACAAAAAAACAAACGAATCAATTACTTAACAAGTATTGGAAAATTTCATCAAAACAAATTGAAAATTCTATAGTACTGGAGAAATATACTCCAGCTTAGTAAATAGCTAAATATATTTCCTAACTCACAAATCAAACGAAATTTGGACTTTCATCCTTACTAGATTTATACTAGGTTTAAATTGATACTGAAATTATAAGACTCAAATGGAGAAAGCTAAAATCGTAGAAAACTTTGGTCGCAATTTGCGCTTTAAACCAAAACATATTTACTCCCCAAACAACAGAGTTGAGTTGATTGATATTCTTCAAAAACATAACAGTGGCAAAATTCGAGTTGTTGCTTCAAAGCATTCATGGAGTGGTCTGATTGAAACTGAAGACGTACTAATTGATATGAGTCATTTTGACTATATTAGGGTCCAAGAAAAGAATCACGAGACTTCCGTTACTGTAGGCGCTGGTTGTAAAGTTAAACAGTTGTTAGCTGTACTAAGCAGAAAAGGATTAACGATACCCTCAGTTGGTTTAATTGCTGAACAAACGATTGCTGGTGCTACTGCTACAGGTACTCATGGTTCCGGCAAACATAGTCTCTCACATTATATCGAGTCACTCCAATTAGCTTGTTTTGATGAGACTGGTAAATCTGCTCAGATTGTAAATATTACTGAAGGCGAGTCGCTTCAGGCGGGAAGGTGTTCTCTTGGATGTCTTGGGGTTGTTGTTGAAGTGACACTGCCTTGTATTCCGCAATATTTTGTTCAAGAGAAATCGACGTTTTGTAAAACAATCGAAGAGGTCCTAGTATTGGAGAAGCAGGCACCTTTACAGCAGTTTTTTTTGATGCCACAATCTTGGTACTTTTTTGTCCAAGAGAGATTTGTTTCCCCAGAACTAAGTCGTCGAGGTTTTGCTGCTATTTATCGAATATATTGGTTTCTTGTTATCGATCTTGGTATGCATTTAGTGATGAAGTTGCTTGTATCAATTCTGCGAAGTAGGCGATTAGTGCACATCTTTTTTCGTTCCATTGTGCCCTCTCTTGTATTTCAAAATTGGGTAGTGACTGATAGAAGTGACCGGGCACTTGTGATGAAGCATGAATTGTTTCGGCATTTAGAGCTTGAGGCTTTTGTCGTTCGATCTCGCGTAATTGAGGCAGCTAGTTTTGTTAAGGATATTTTGCAGTACGCAGATAATAGCAATCATCAGCTCTCAGAATTAACCATTGAAAGGCTACAAAAAGCACAACTGTTAGATTCACTATCTTCAATTAAAGGGCGCTATACTCATCACTACCCAATCTGCTTTCGTAGGATCATGCCGGATGACACATTAATCTCTATGGCATCTGGCACATCTGAAGATTGGTACGCAATTAGCTTTATTACTTACCAGGAGCCTAGAGATGAATTTCATGCATTGGCAACTTTTTTAGCAAACAGTATGTTTGAGCTGTTTCAGGCGCGAATACATTGGGGTAAGTGGTTCCCACAAAACAGTGAACAATTAAATCAACTTTATCCAAAGATGGACAGATTTCGTGATGTCTGTTCTAGATACGATCCAAATGGTGTTTTTCGTAATCGTTTTGTTGAGGAAAAATTGGGCTTTTAGAGATATTGTTTAAATGCAAAAGTCATATATTGCCACCCTCCAAAATCAAGCAATTTTTTTTAGAACTATAAATATTTATGGGGCATATTGAACAATAAACAGTTTTGTTTAAACCATAAAAGGATTCAAGGTTTTTAATCAGCCATAGATTTCTTCACAAATTAATTCGAGTTTTCAATTAATTTCTGTGCAAAATTCTCAATATCTGTTTTCCTTTCATTCGCTATACTCTCACCCAAAGATATGAGATAGTCTAGATATTCCTTCTTAGTGTTATCCATGCTGCTAGAATGACTGTCATCAAATGACGTATCTAGTCGAAGGTAATTTGATGCACTATCATAAACTGCATTGAGTTGATAATCAGAAACAGAAGATATTGCATTAGAGGTCATAAAGCCTCCCTGATAAAGCCACTCTGCAGCACCCCAACTTGCGGTTATTTCACAATCAAGATGAGTACTTTGCCTTCCAGTCCCAAGTGAAAGCATCATAGTGTCTTTTGCATGTAACTCTGGATTGTGATAGCGAAACTCAGCGTAGGCAGAAAGAGCTGGATTGTTTGCAAAAACGCCTCCATCTATAAAACAACGATGCTCTTTATGATCAACTGTAGAAATTTGAGAAGGCGGAAAGTAAGTAATTGCAGAGGTAGCACTCCTAAGCAAATCCCTCACGTAATAATTGTGCCGTAAACTTGCTTGTGCTTTTTGCTGACGAAAAAAATAATTTTTCCCTCTTGATAGTTCGTACACTGGGATAAGTGTTGGCTTTAATAAATCTTTTAACTGAGTGTTACCAAAGTACTTATTGAAGACAGACTCTAAGCCTTCGGGGTCGTATTTAACGTTCACCAATCCAGAAACAGATTTTATTTCCTGTAGCAAAGAAGCATTGAAAATAATATGACCGTTTTCAATGTAAAGGTCGATAATTTCTTTAGTAGTATATTTTGGTTGGTTATGGTTGTCAGGCGTAAGTAAGCCAGCGATGATTATGGCGCCTGTACTAGCACCTGCAAATAAATCAAAATAATCATGAATTCTTGAATTGGGATTATTACTGAGTCGCTTAAGATGCTTTTCCAGGTGGAATAAAACTACAGCAGGGACAACCCCTTTAATGCCACCCCCATCAATAGATAGTATGCGTTTCTTAGTCATTATATTTCTTAGATTGTTTTATAAAACTAATATTACCTAAACTCACCCTTATGTGTCAGCAAAAATTAAGCAATACAGTTAGATAATCCTGAAATATTTTTCTAGGACTTTTGTAGAGGTGTTATTAAGTTATTAGACTAATTTGGAATAATTACAGATGGCCCAGTAATTTTTCGATTCTCAAGATCAGTATGAGCCTGGACCACCTCATCTAATTTATACTTTTTAAATATTTCTATTTTTATCTCTCCATTTCCAACTTTTTCAAATAATAATTTAGCACCCTCATCTAGGTCATTTCTTGTTCTAAAATATTGCGCCCCTGATGGTCTTGTAAGGTATAAGCCTTTTGGTTGAATCAATTTTTGAACATTAATATCAGACAGTGGCCCCGAGGCATTTCCAAATGAAACCATCATGCCTCTAATTTTTAAACATTCTAAAGATCCTTCTAAAGTGTCTTTTCCAACGCCATCATATACAACAGGCACGCCAATACCATTTGTTAGTTCCAACACTTTTTCTGGAAAGTTTTCTTTTGAATAGTTAATTACATAATCGCATCCATTTTTTTTTGCTAAATCAATTTTTTTATCAGAACCAACTGTACCAATTACAGTGCACCCTAAACTTTTTGCCCACTGGCAGAATATTTGACCAAGGGCACCAGCAGCTGCATGAAATAATATAGTTTCGCCAGAAGAGACAGGGTAAGTTTTGTGAAGTAAGTAAAAACAAGTTAATCCCTTTATCATTAGAGTGGCTGCAACCTCTAAATCAATATTTTCAGGTACTTTAACAAGATCCTTTGTAGGAAAAATTCTATGAGATGAATAAGCACCAAGTGGCTGACCAGAATAAGATATTCTATCTCCAACTTTAAAGTCCTTAACATTACTTCCAACCCCTTTAATAATTCCTGATCCCTCCAAGCCAATTCCTGCAGGAAGTTGAACAGGGTAAAGCCCAGAGCGGTGATAGATATCAATAAAGTTTAATCCAATTGCTACATGCTCAATCAAGACTTCATCTTGACTAGGTTTTCCTATATTAGACTCTTTAAGCTCTAAAACTTCGGGGCCACCATTTTTTGAAATTATTATAGTTTTGATTTTCATAGTAAGATTATATTGCAATTTAGAATTCCATTCTATGCTTATTTATACTTGATTGAAATTCTTAGTATGAGTAAACTTGGACTATGGAATACTTAATGACGAAGACATATAAATAATTGGGAGTAAGATTAATGGATTTAAAAATTATATATTTGGATTTGCCTTTTTGGCGTGCTGAAGTAGCAAGAATAACTTTGTTTATTGCAGATATAAAATTTGATGATTTTAGGATTAATAGTGAGGAGTTTAGCTACCTTCAAGAGAATGGGAAATTGAAGGATGGCACATTAATCCCTTTCCGGCAACTGCCTGTGTTAGTTATAAATGGCCAAAGTATAGCTCAGACGGGCGGTATTGCTAGAATATGTGGCAAGCTAAGCGGTATGTATCCTGAAGATATGATTGAGGCTGGTGAAGTAGATCAAATCATTGATACTGTTACCGACATAAATGAGCTTTTAAATCCTTCAATGCGAGAAAATGATCCAATTAAAAAGAAAGAAATGCGGGCTGAGTTAACTAATCACGATTTACCAAAATACTTTGGTTATTTAGAGGACATTTTGAGTTCTAATAATTCACATTGGTTCGTTGGGGGTAAGATGTCTATTGCTGACATTGCTGTTTGGGGTCTTTTAGGTTGGTTTGCTTCAGGAGTTCTTGATGATATTCCTCCAGAAATTCTTAATCCTTTCGAGAGACTAAAAAAACTATATCAGGAGGTAAGTAAAACACCTCGTGTCAGAGAATGGAAAATAAAAACGTATGCTCATGGAAAAACTTCATCTGATGAGTATACATTTGACGTACCTGACAGTATATAAAGAGGTTGCATCATAATCTGAAGGCTAACTAGAGACTTAGAAAAAATAAAGCCCTAATGAATAGGGCTTTATTTTTATTATTATTGCCTAGTTTTTACTCGTTATCCCATACTGCAAAAGATTTGCCTTGATTATTAAACTCATAGCCAATGAAAGGCTCGTCACTTATTACCTCACCATCATGACCAGGAGAAATAGAGTAGGCGTCTCCTGCATTGACAATCATCTCTGTACCATCATCATGTGTAACACGCATACTCCCTTGAACGCAAGCACCTAAATGACCTGCTTGACAGCTTTCACCACCAACATGAGGTTTGATGCATTCTGACCACGTCCATCCAGGTTGCGCCGTTACTCTGATTGCTTTTACTGTTCCAAATTCAAGAACTTCTGCGCGAGTTTTATCGGGTGATATCAAATCATCGGGATTGTCAAAAGATTTTTTTGTTAAGTTTGCCATTATGTTTCTCCTTTTATAAATAAAATCTACCTTGGTGTTGCTTTGATTATATAACTCATAGTGAATTTTGTAAAATTGTTTCTACTTACTTGAGACGATTTTCTTAATCCATTTATAGGGAAGTATTACTATCCAATATATCCAAATAGGGGTACTAACTAAATAAAATATATGCCAATAAACATTATAAAGGTCAAACCAACTTATCATTATTTCACCATTTAGTTTGGAATAAGTAGTGGCAATAAAGAATGAAAAAAATATCCAAAAGAGACTTAAATAAAAACGAATTTTTGTTTTCAAAGAAAAATTAATCATGCTAAATAAAAACCCTATAACTATTTCTGTATAACTATAATTTAATTTGTAAATTTATAGTGACTATTAATGACAAAAACATTGCAGCTTAGTGAAAAGGAAGGATGGAATTTAGCATTTAATGCTTTATTAAACCATGAAACGTCAAAGGATAATGCTAAAGAAGTAGCTGATGCATTAATTAGTGCAGAATTTGATGGCCAATCTGGCCATGGTCTTTCAAGAATACCGTCTTATGTAGAGCAGTTATCTTCAGGTAAGGTTAATGGTAGTGTAAGCCCGAAAATTATTAGCAGCAAGGGCAGTGTTATTAGAATTGATGCAGGCCATGGTTTTGCTTTTCCTGCAATCTCTTTAGCTCTTAAAGAGATAACTAAAACTTGTAAGAGCTTCGGTATTGCAGCTGTTGGCATTTCGCGCTCTCATCATTTCGGGCAGGCTGGGCGACATGTTGAGCGTTTAGCAGAGAATAGTCTTATCGGTTTAATGTTTGGAAATACACCTAAGGCAATTCCACCTTGGGGTGGAACACAGGCTTTATTTGGCACAAATCCAATTGCATTTTCTGCGCCAAGAGCAGACGACGCACCAATGGTGATTGATATGAGTCTTAGTAAAGTGGCGCGCGGTAAAGTGATGCTTGCAAACCAGCAAAACGAAAAAATACCTGAAGGCTGGGCGATAGATAATGAGGGCAAACCAACAACTGATCCAAAAAGGGCGCTTGCAGGAGCGATGCTTCCTATTGGTGATGCAAAGGGGAGTGCCTTAGCATTGATGGTTGAGGTTCTTGCTGCTGGCCTTACTGGCTCTAACTTTGGTTTTGAGGCGAGTTCATTTCTTGATGCCGAAGGCGACTCACCAGGTGTTGGGCAGCTAATTATTGCGATTGACCCTAGCTTTTTTTCAGGAGATGGTTTTGCTGAACGAATTGAAACTATTATTAGTTCAATTCTTGAGCAACCATCAACAAGACTACCAGGCAACAAGCGCCTTGAGAAAAGAAAGCTACGTGAAAAATCAGAGAAAATAACTATTTCAAAAGAGCTTTATGAAAAAATTATGTCTCTAACTAAATCTTAATAAACTATATGAGACCTTATTTATGAAAAACACACTTTTAGTCATATTATTCTCTTTTGGATTTATTGGCTCATCTTATGCAAACAAAGATGTTGCCAATAGTGCTATTAGATGTTCAGCGCTTATTTATATAGAGATTTCCAGGCCAGAAATGTCAGGCCTCACTGCAGGAGAGGCGCTTATGAATAGACTTTACGCCTATCACATGATCGATGGAACTGACATTGAGATGACTAATGGACAAATCACTGCGGCACAAACTGAAGCGATAACTAAGCTATCTCAAGAATATATAAAAGGAACTAATCTTGCTAAAGAATACCGAGACTGTATTTACTGGATGACTGACATTGCTAAATTTATTGATATCAGCGAGTATGTCTCACCAGAGAATCAAACTGAAGAAGCTGAAGAGATGGTATTATTTTTATCCGCTCCCACAGAAACCTCTGTTACAATCTTTAAAAACCCTATTGAGACATGGGAGCAGCAAGTTGATTTAGGCTTTGCTGCTTGGGCATCACAGGAGTTAGAGGTGCCTTATAAGAAAGCTATCCTTAGTAAAATTAGTGAAAAAATAGAGTAAATAAGAGCACTTTCAATAAGGATTAGAAATGGATAAAAAAACAAGAGATAATGCCACCATGATGGATGGTTTATATTGGTGGGGAGTACCAACGCTATTTCGTTGTCCTCATAATCCAGATCCTGAGGGCTGTGATATTGCCCTTGTTGGGGTTCCTCATAGCACTGGAAATGGAACCACTCAGCGTGATCAACATTTGGGCCCAAGAGCCGTTAGAAATATTTCAGCGCAGGGCAGACGTGGGCATTTAAAGTTTGGTATTTCGCCTTGGGAAATGTGTGAGATTAGAGATCTGGGTGATGTGCCTTTGCCTGAGGCTAATAATAACGAGCAATGCATTGAGCGTATTACTGAGTTTTATGAGGGTATTGCTGAAACTGGTGCGCGACCAGTTTCAATTGGCGGTGACCATTCTATTACGGGTGGAATTCTTCAGGCCATTGCTGGACCTAAGTCGAGGCTCACGGGTGGTCAAAAAGCTGTGCTTGTTCATTTTGATGCTCACACCGATGCATATCACCAACTTGATCATTTCTTAGGCGCCATAAAATCAGCTGCACACTGGGCAAGCTATTTAGTTAGAGACGGCTTTGTAGACGCAACAAAAAGTATTCAGGTTGGCATTAGAGGCAACACAAGAACTCTAGACTGGCTTAATTCAAGTTATGAGTTGGGCTATGAGATTATCACCAAAGACCAGTATGATGATTACGGTGTTGAACGCTGTATTGAAATGATTAAAGAGCGTGTTGGTGATTCACCTATTTACATTACTTTTGATTTAGACTGTCTAGATGTTACGGTAGCACCTGGTGTTGCAAATCTTGAGCCAGCAATTGAAGGTTTTAAAATGCCTGATGTACTTCAAATGCTGCAAGGGCTTCGTGGTAAGAATGTTATTGGTGGCGACGTGGTTTGCTTGATGCCAACTGTTGATTCACCTAATCAAATTACAGCACATGTTGCCAATGCAATCATGTTTGAAATGGTATGCTTGATTGCTGACAACATTGGCGCTGAGTCTTAATTCTTTAAGTTTTGAAAGCGATGTTGAAGCACTGCATATTTCTAAACTTTAAATCTGAAGTAACTGAGTCAAAGCAATTTAAATTGTTCAAAAGCCTTTCAAGTCTCAAACAAAAGATTGATGGTTTAGTTGGCTTTGATTATGGAAATAATTTAGATTTTGAGAAAAAAAACATCAGAATATAATTCTGGCTTTATCGCCAGCTTTGATAGCATAAAGCGTTGCTTGAATATAACGAACATCCAGAGCATAGTCTACTAGGGAGTAAACTGGTTTCGATGAGCAAAGATGAACATCAGGGAATTATTGTTTTTGATATAGAAATTTAACTCTTATAATTTTTAAGGTGAATACCCAGCGCTTTCGTAGAGATCAATGTTTCGAGCAATGTAAAAAATAATGATGCAGACAGCATTAATAGTCCAAAGCCAAAAATATAATTAGCAAGATAATCATAATTTATATAAAGACAGATAATTGTAATTAGGTTAAAAATAAAACTTAGTATGCCAAAGACCTGCATCCTTTTAATATAAGTAACACGTTTTTGTAAAATATCTAGCTGCTCTTGCGTGTGTCTAGTCTTTGACTCATTGCTACCCTCAGTTGTCATTGCTCTAATAAGAACACTTAGTGAGTGAAGACGATTTGTATAGGCTACAAAAAGTAAAGATATTGCTGGAAAAAGAATTGCAGGGGTTGTTATGTCCATAATATTTAATGTAATTTCAAAAATTTCAGTATGTGTTCAAATAACTTTATTTATAAGGTGATTTTAGAATTTGAGCTGAAATCAATCCACAGCTCTGGTTAGCAGGGATAGAGGCTTTTATTTTTTTTGGAGGATCTAGTTTTAAACTGTTTACGTTTTTAATAAAAGTTTTTTGGTCAAATGTTTCTTGAATCATCGAGTTAAATTTCTTTTCTTCACCAATGGTGCTCACTGAGAAGCCATTGTAATCATGCGCAGGATAGACTTCAGTAGAATCTGGTAATTTAAATAGCTTATGAATCGATTTATAAAGAGTTTTGGCAGAGCCGCCCTGAAAATCACAGCGACCAGTACTTCTAATAAATAAGGAATCACCAGTAAATAATTTATTATCAATCAGATACGACATACAGCCTAAGGTATGACCAGGCGTTTCAATCGCTTTAATTTCATAATTACCAATAGGTAAAACATGACCCTCATTAACCATAATGTCAGAGCAGGATTCTGCGTCAACATTTTCCATGCCCATCACAATTTTAGCTTTCGGGTAGTATTTTTTAAGAGGACAGGCGCTAGTTATATGGTCAGCATGGATGTGGGTTTCGATGATAAATTTTAAGTCAAGGTTTAGTTCTTTAAGTAAGGCAGTGTCACGTTCCATCATAATGTCGACAGCATCTATAATTGCAGCTTCTCTTGTTTCACTTTCAGCCAAAATGTAGGTGTAAGTGCAACTTTCATTTTCAAATAGTTGTTTAAAAATTAAACTCATCTTAATACATCCTTTATATAAATCTAGACCAACTTATTTAGATAATGTTAACACTTAACACATATATTTAAGGTACATTTTTTCTGTATGAATATAGTAATCATACAACTTAAGATTGGATGCGGCAAGATTATCTAAAACGACCACTGCATTTCTATGATTTTGAAGAACACTGCCAGGACAGAATGAAGAGACTGGCCCTTCAATTAGATCAGCAACTGCCTTACTTTTATGTTTACCAAGGCCAATGAGAATAATATTTTGAGCTTCCATTATTGTTCCAATTCCCATAGTAATTGCAATAGAAGGTTGCACTTCATTATTTTCAAAAAAACGTGAATTGTTTGTGATTGTGTTTTGAGTGAGCGTCTTTACTCGTGTCCTTGATTTAAGACTTGATGTCGGCTCATTAAAGCCAATATGCCCATTGGTCCCTATGCCTAATAATTGAAGGTCTATTCCGCCATGCTGTCTTATTTTAGATTCATAATTTTCACAGCTCAACTCATAATCCTGATTAAAACATTCAGGTATAAAAACATTTTTAGTATCTATATCAATATGGTCAAAGAGCTTCTGATTCATATAATGCCGATAGCTTTTGGTATGATTGGGTTTCAGGCCAATATATTCATCTAAATTAAAGGTAATTATATTTTTGAAGCTCATCTCTCCAGATTGATACTTTTTAATTAAAGTCTCATAAGTTAAAAGAACAGAGCTACCAGTTGCCAGACCAAGGACTGCGTTTTCATTTTCAATAATCAACTTCTCAATAAAGTCAGCTGCAAAATCACTTGCTTCTTGTTCGGTTGGAAGAATAACTACTCGCATAGGGTTTCTTGTTTTAACTGCTTGCCAGCGACCCACACATTATGTACCTGAAAATCTAAGTCAAAGTGAGTAAGATCAGCTCGGTAACCTGATTTTAATGAACCAAGATAATTCGCAACACCTAAGTATTCTGCAGGATAGCGAGTTACCATAGCAATAGCATCATTCAATGGAATATTGCAACTTTGATAGGCATTTTTGATAGCATCTATTTGTGTAATGGAAGAGCCGGCTAATTTTCCTTCTGAGTTAATAATGCGCCCATTGGATTCACTAACTACCTCATCATAAAGTTCAAAAGAAGGCTTTCCATGATGAATTGTCGCCATTGAGTCTGAAACAAAAAAGAGCTTACCTTGAGGTTTTTGCTTATACGCCATCTGAATTAAAGATGGATGAACATGATGTAAATCAACGATAATGCTCGCAGCAGCATTATCAAAAGTTAATGCAGAGCCTACAACACCAGGCTCACGTGCAGAAATTTGTCCCATCGCATTAAAAAGATGAGTAAAGCCGTCTAGTCCATATTTAATTGCCTCTTCAAGTTGATCATAACTTGCATCAGTATGCCCAGCAAGAATCTTAAAGCCAAGAGATTTTAGGTGCTTCAACTGTTTAGTAGAAATGCATTCAGGTGCTAAAGTGAGTATGACTGGAAAGTCTTTTAAGCTTTCAAATAAGTTTAAATAGTCAGAGTTAATCGTATTGATGTATTTCTTTTGATGAACACCACGATACTTAACATTAAAGAAAGGACCTTCTATATGAACCCCTAAGAGGGATTTATTGTTTTCAATCACTTCAGAGATTGTTGTGGTACATCTCTTAAGAACATTTAACGAGTCACTAATAACAGTTGGCATAATGCTAGTCGTGCCAAAATGTTGATGTGCTTCTATTATTGTATTTAAGCTCTGTTTATCTGGTGAGTTGTTAAATAGCTTCCCGCCTCCACCATTAACCTGAAGGTCAATAAACCCAGGAGAGAGAATACCGCCATTTAATTTTTGTGTTTCAAAGTTGTTCGGAATATTATGCTCATTAATAATATCGATAATATTTTCACCATCAATTAATAGTGCTCTATTGTCAAAGAACTCTTTGCCCGAGAATAGCTGAGCTCCTATTAGTGCTTGCTTCATCCGAGTTCAACCACATAGTCATAGCGATCACCACGATAATAAGACTGGGTGTATTCGACTACTCTACCATTAGAATTCTTACCTCTCCTTTCAACAAATAAAACGGCACTTCCTGGGCTTACTTCAAGCTTAATAGCTAAATTATCGTCAGCAATGATTGCATGAATATTCTGTTTTGCAGTAACTGGATTCATTTTTTTTGATTCAAGAAGCTCGTAAAGTGATTCATCAATAGCAGACGTAATAGATATGATTGATGCTGGAATAACAGCAATTTCATAAAGAAGAGGCTCATTTACTAAATACCTGACTCTATTTAATCGATGAACAAAATCATCTTCATTTAAATTTAAAATAAGAGCTTCTTTTGGGGTTGCTTTTCCCTCTTCACGTAGGATAATTCTTGAATAAGATTTTAAACCTCGCTTTTTCATATCAGCTGAAAAACTATTTAGTGATGAAAGATTTTTATGTAGAACAAGATCAACACTTTCAGAAACAACTGTACCAGCTCCTTGACGTTTATTTAACATTCCAATATCAACAAGTTGGTCAATTGCTTTACGCACAGTAATTCTAGACAAATTAAGTTTAGAGGCTAATTCTCTCTCAGGCATTAATGCATCACCAGGCGCCAAAAGACCTTGTTGAATTGCACTGTTAAGTGAGCGAGATAATTGCTTATACAGGGACTCCGAACTATCATTAGAAGGCATTAAAAAATTTATAAGATTGTTGATATCGGTCATTAAATCAGTGATCAAAAAAATAAAAACAAGCCTCAAATAGAAGATTGGTACTTAATTGGTACTATTATATTTTAATACAATTTCAAAAGTTAATGGAAAAATAAAATAAATATTTATTATCTATACCATTTTATTTGTATATTTTTTTGATTAAAAGCTATATTAAATGCATTATTAAAGCTTTATTGATAATTTTTTTTAATCTTATTTCCTTTTTAATTAATATCTGTTATATAATACCATTTCATTACCAATTATTTATGTGAAGTGGTGAACATACTTCGCCTTATGAAGGTTTTTTTAAAAAAATTAGTCTAAGAGGATAAAAAATTGAGCTCGACAGAATTTGTTATGACAACTTCAATTGATTCTGATGGCTATTTTTGCTCGAAATTGGTAAATAATAGTGCGCATAAAATTGATAACTTTTTATTTTGTTTTAGTGTACTTTCTCCAATTAAATCTGTTGAGAATTGCATTGTTTCTAAAAGTGTTGGTGGCTATTCAGAGCTCTCACATCCTTCACAATTCACATTGAGCCCTGGAGAGGAGTGGAATTTTAAATATGGCTATGAATATTTTAGACATAAGCCAATGAATCATACATGGGGGCCTCAAGGGGGCTTTCTAAAAGTATTAAATGGAAATACAATTTATCTAGATATGACGGATATTGATTTTGAAAGAATCTCCTCCGTGGCATCAATCCTCCAAGTTTCGGGAGATAATTTACCCTCTGAGTCATTAAGATTGGTGCCACACCCTCATCTCTGGAGTCCTAGTGCTGGTGTTTGTAACTTAAGTAAGCCAATTAATGTTTTTTTAGATGATTCTGAGATGATGACCAAAGCTTATAAGTCAGCCTCAGATCTTGGGAGCAGAATTAATATAGATTTATTGTCTGCAAAACCTAACAACCAATCTGAAAATGTTTCAACTTCTTTAAGACTTAAATTTCAAAAACTCCCTGATACTTCTTCATACCATCTAACAATTACTAGTGATGTTGTAGAGCTTGCTTCTGGGGATGAGTGTGGTTTCTTTTATGGACTGGTTACTCTTATTCAATTAGATCAGATGTATCATAAATTAATACCTTGTGGCTCTATTGTCGATAAGCCACGCTTTGGTTGGAGAGGACAACACCTAGATACTGTGAGACACTTTTATTCTGTTAATAGCTTGTTGAAATTGCTCGATTTAATGAGCTTATTTAAACTCAATAAGTTTCATTGGCATGGTACTGATGATGAAGCATTTCGTTTTAAGCTTGATAGTAATCCTGAACTTGCCACTGCTACCGCCATTAGAGGCAATAACCTTTTAGTCCCCCCTATTTTTGGTTCTGGCCTTAGCCCAACTGGTGGTTGCTATGACTCTAGTGATATCAAGCAAGTTATTGAACGAGCGTCATCTAATTATATTGATGTAATGCCCGAGTTTGATTTACCTGGGCATAACATGTCATTAATTCAGCTTTTCCCTACTACACGTGATCCAAGAGACAAAAGCAATGAAGTCTCAGTTCAGGGCTATTATGAAAATACTCTAAACCCAGCAATGCCTGATACATTTTCACTTATTGAGTCTTTAATTGATGACTTATGTGAAATATTTCCTGGTGAGTATATTCATCTAGGTGGTGATGAGGTGGCACCAGAAAGCTGGAAAAAATCTCCTGCAGTTGAAGCTTTAAAACAAAAACATAACCTCAAAAATAATAAAGATGTAGCATCCTGGTTTATTAATAAACTCTCAGCTAGGGTTGAGTTTAATAATAAAAAAACGGCTGCTTGGCAGGAAGCAGAGGAAGGCTCTTATAAAGAAAATAAATCTGAGAAACTTTTATTTAGTTGGCAGAATCTAGAATCAGGATACGATCTAGCTCGCAAAGGCTATAAAGTTGTATTGTGTCCAGCAGAGCATATTTATTTCGATATGGCACAAAGTAAAAACTATAGTGATCGTGGTGCTAATTGGGCAGCAATTGTATCCTTAGAGGATACAGTTGATTGGCAAATTATTCCATCAGATGAGCCAGAATTGGAAGCAAATATTGAAGGGATACAAGGACATCTTTGGAGTGAAACCATTACACATGATAGTCATATGGAGGCAATGTTGTGCCCTAGAATTATTGGACTATCAGAAAGCGCCTGGTCAAATGAGAACAATAAAAGGAAAGGTAATGAATTGAGCACTTTAGCTCATAACAGTTTTAGAAGTTTATTCAATCAAATAGGGTGGGACTATTATCGTAGTGAAAATTTTGATGTCATGTCTGATTCGAAAACTATAAATAAGGAGGGTTTGGCTAGTGAATCAGTTCATTCAAATGTTTAAGCCCAAAACCAAGACACAAACAACAACACTTTTCGCTTGGGCATTAATTGCTCCCGCTGCCCTGTGTATGTTTTTGGTTGTTCTTTGGCCTCTTTATGAAACTTTTCGCTTGTCTTTTACTAATTCAAACCTCGGAACTCTGATGGAAGGAGCTGATTTTGTAGGTTGGGAGAACTATGAAAAAGTAATAGGTGGGCGTAAATTTCCTGCCATTGTCACGAGAACCTTTTACTGGATGTTCCTCTCTGTTGGTTTGAAAGTAATTTTAGGTTTGATTGGGGCAACATTATTAGCAAGTAATATAAGAGCAAGAGGGATTTTTCGTGCATTAATTATGCCTCCATGGATAGTTCCAATAGCTATAGGCTGTTTTGGGTGGCTATGGCTTTATAACGGTCATTTCGGCCTCCTTTCAAGCTTTGCAGAGATGGTTGGTATAACAAATGGCCCTTTCAGTTTTTTGGCTTATAAACAGAGCGCATTTTATTCAGCAGTTGTGACTGATGTGTGGATTGGGACACCGATGGTTAGCTTGTTCTTTTTAGCAGCTATTCAAGGTGTACCAAAAGATTTATATGAGGCTGCCTATGTTGATGGTGCATCACGATGGTACCGATTTCGTAGAATTACGATGCCACAGATTATGCCTACAGTTATATCAATGGCACTATTGTCAGCAATTTGGACATTTAATTCATTTGAAATTATTTGGATCTTAACTGAGGGTGGTCCGAGAGGTGCAACTACAACATTGATTATTGACACCTTTAAAACAGCTATATTTAGCTATAAGTTTGGCGCAGGAGCAACTAGAGCAGTTCTTGTTTGCTTATTATTAGGCATTTTCTCACTAATTTATTTAACTGTTTTGGGATGGTTAGGCAAAAAGTATGGCTATGCAGGAGTTCAGAAATGATGGATAAATACTCATTACTCCACAAGATAGGAATTTACACTTCTATTGCACTATTTATAACTTTTATGTTGCTTCCATTTGTTGAAATGTTTATTGCATCACTGAGACCATTAACTCATTTATTTAGCCGACCTGACATTCCACTTGGAGAAACAATGAGCTTTGTTGATTTTATGAGCAGGTTTTGGTCAGACAAAATGAGCTTTCAGGCTTATAGAGATATGTGGGTAACGGTCCCTCAATTGCCGCGTTATATATTTAATAGTGTATTTTTAGCAAGTGCTGTTACCGCTATTTCGTTGTGTTTTGTAGTTCCTGCTGCTTATGCCTATGCACGTTTTAATTTTAAAGGCAAGTCTGTCAGTCTCACGCTTTTTCTAGCAGTGAATATGTTCTCTGGCGCAGTTCTGCTGATCCCTTTATATAAATTATTGAGAATGTATGGTTTATTAAATACATACTGGTCGATGATTATTCCGGGTGTTGCATTTCTTATACCACAAGGTATTTGGCTACTTAAAACTTTTTTAGAGAAGATACCCTATGAGTTGGAGGAGGCGGCATTTGTAGATGGCGCATCTCGCCTTTATACATTACGCCGCATTATATTGCCTTTGGCTGTGCCAGGCTTAATTGTTGTTGGTATCGCGATTTTCATTGGCGCTTATGCACAGCAATTTTTATTTGCCATTACATTTAACCAGAATAGGGACTATATGCCTCTACCAGCTGGTATTTTTGAGTTTATTGGTTATCAAGATGTGTTGTGGAACGAAATGATGGCCGCAAGTCTTGTCGGAGTTCTGCCCGTGTTGTTAATTTTCCTGTTTATGCAGAAACATCTCATAGCAGGGTTAACTTCAGGAGCAGTAAAGGAGTGAGAGTTAAAATACTCACATAAAGTGTTACCAGAAATTTATTAAAATCTGGTAATTTGATGTAAAAAATAAAGGAGAAGTAAATGAAAAATATAAAAAAAGCACTCTTCTTAGCAGTAATTGGCGCGGGTTTTATGGCGCCAGTTCAAGCGGAAGAGGTACACATGATTATGTGTGGAGGTGAGATACGTGAAGCCGATAAAGCAGTTATAGCTGATTTTGAAGCTAGTCATGCTGGTGTCACTGTTAATGCAGAAGCGGTTCCTTGGGGCACGTGTCAGGATAAATCAATGACGCTTGCTGCTGCTGGTGATCCAGTAGGACTAGCTTATATTGGTTCTCGTACCTTGAAGCAATTAGGTCGTAGTGGCTTGATTATTCCAGTTGACATTTCTGAGGAAAAGCAGGCGTTGTATCAGCCAGGTATTCTTGCTACTGTTTCTGATGGTGGTCAATTCTGGGGCTTCCCACATGCTTTCTCTACGAAAGCGCTATTCATCAACTGTGGTTTAGTTGAAGCAGCGGGTGAAGCTTGTGTTGCTCCTAGAACTTGGACAGGGCTTTACAATATGGCTAAGGCTGTTAATGACAATACCTCAGCCGCAGGTATTGGCATAACTGGAAAAGACTTTGATAACACTATGCACCAATTCCTAAATTACTTATATAGTAATGGTGGTTCTGTAAGTGATGCAGCTACTGGTGAGATAACTTTCAACAGTCCTGAGGCTATTGAGACACTTGAGTTCTATGGTAAGTTAGCTGGTGTTGCTCAAGAAGGTCCAACTGGCTATGAGCGTTCTCAACTGACTCAGTTGTACAATGATGGTCAGATTGGAATGTACATCAATGGTCCATGGGGCGCAGGTCAACACAATGCAAATATTGCTGAAATCGTTGTGCCTATTCCTGCTGGTCCAAGTGGTGAGAGTGGAACACTGTTGATTACTGACTCAATTGCGGTATTCAAAGGTTCTGCAAATGAAGGTCTTGCAATGGAGTTAGCTGCCGCTCTTTCATCTGGTGAAGCACAGTATGACCTAGATAAGAGTTGGGGTTTAACACCAATTCTGCAATATGAGAAAATGCGTGATGATGTTTACTACACTACTGACTATTGGCAAGTATTTGTAGATCCAATCGGCAGAGGTGGTCCTGAGCCAATGTTTGAAGACTTTAAAGCATTGCAAGCTGGTATTAACGGCGCCATCCAAGGCATGATCTTGGGTGAAGGTTCTGCTGCTGATCTAGTTGCAGAGGCTGCAGAAATTCTAGCAGAGGGTCTTTAAGTCAATTAGTTGACTATTTCAGGGGCAGCTAAATACTGCCCTTGAATTTTTAAAGCTAACTTCAAAAATATGCTCATTTATAAGCATCTTTCTTAAGTTTGCTTTAACCTTTAGCAATCGAAAATTTAAATGTGCACTGATAATGCGCTCTTTTTAAGGAAAAAAGAATGGCAACTGTAAAACTTGAAAATATCTATAAAAGCTTTGGTGAAACAGAGGTTTTATTTGACATTAATTTAGATATTAATGACAAAGAGTTTGTTGTTTTTGTAGGGCCTTCTGGCTGTGGAAAAACGACATTATTGAGGATTATTTCTGGGCTAGAGGAGGTTACCAGCGGTAAGGTAATTATTGATGATCAAGATGTCTCTAATGCACCTCCGGTAGAACGAGGCATTTCCATGGTTTTTCAGTCTTATGCCCTATATCCACATCTATCTGTTTTTGAAAATATTGCCTTTCCATTAAGGGTCGCAAAGGTTAATGAAAAGGAGTTGGAAGAAAGAGTTTTTAAGGCTGCAGATATTTTGCAATTAAATGATCGTTTGGATTTTAAGCCTGGTCAACTTTCTGGTGGACAACGCCAAAGGGTAGCTATTGGCCGATCTATCGTTCGAAATCCTAAAGTATTCTTATTTGATGAGCCATTATCGAATTTAGATGCAGCACTTCGAGGTGACATGAGGGTTGAATTAGCAAAGCTACATCAAAATCTACAAACAACAATGATTTATGTTACCCATGACCAGATTGAAGCTATGACTATGGCTGACAAAATTGTTGTTTTACGTGATGGTGTAATTGAGCAAGTCGGATCGCCAATGGAGTTATATCATCATCCTAAAACAAAATTTGTGGCCGGCTTTATTGGTCACCCAAAGATGAATTTCCTAAAAGCAAGCAATATTTTAGTTAAGGGCGCACAATTAACTGCTAATATTACTGATTCAAATAGTGTAAATTTATCAGTTGAAGTTGCTAATACAAAAACAGGCGATAAAATTGAAGTTGGTATCCGACCTGAAGATGTCGAACTCACATCAGACAATAAAGGCTTGCCAATGAATATTGAAGTAGTCGAGCATATCGGCGCAACTGTAATACTTTACGGATCTGTTGAAGGTAATAGTGATTTTTGCGCTGTATTGCCGAGTGATACAAATGTTAATCCGGGGGATACAGTCCACTTAGCCTTAGATCCATCGAAATGTCATGCTTTTAATATACAAGGTCAGGCGCTTTATCGCCAAGTAGATTAGCTAAGGAGTTTAATTATGAGAACTGCTATTGTTGGTTTAGGTCTGAGAGCTGGAAATGTTCTTAAGATGATTAAGGCAGATATGCCAGAGTTAGAGTTAGTTGGGTATGTTGACCCTGATCCATGTGGATTATCACTTCTTGAGGAAGACTCAATTCATCTAAATCAATATGAAGATCTTCAGACTATGATTGACAAGTGCAATCTTGATTTACTTTGGGTTGCATCTCCTAATCATCTTCATTTAGAACATATAAGAGTAGGTCTAGAAGCTGGTCTAAAGGTTTTTTCAGAGAAGCCAATTGTTACAACAAAAGCGGATAGTTTCAGTCTTGCTAAATTAATTAAAAAATACGGTGAAAACCAATTAATAGTTGGCCTTGTTTTAAGATATTCTGTGCATATGCGAGAATTGCGAAGAATCATAGATGCTGGTACTTTGGGTAACATTACCTCTCTTGAGGCCAATGAACATATTGCACCTTATCACGGCTCATTTTTTATGAGAGACTGGCGGCGACTAGAAAAATTTTCGGGCGGCTTTATGTTAGAAAAGTGCTGTCACGATATAGATCTCTATAACAGTATTGTTGGTGATAGGCCAACTAGAGTAGTGAGTTTTGGTGGGCGTAATAATTTTATTCCTTCCGAGGCTCCTGTTGGAGATGAGCATGATGATGTTTATCAAAAAAAACTATCCTTTTGGGAAAGTGCTGATGATCCTTTTACAAGTGACGCTGATATTATTGATCATCAGAATGCGTTATTAGAATATCCGGGTAATGTAAGTTTTTCATTTCATACAAGCATTAATGTCCCAGATGAGCAGAGGCGCTTTTGTATCATTGGAAGTCGTGGAATGGCTGAAGGAGACTTTGGTCGGGGTGGCCTTAAGATTACAGACGCTCGAACAGGTGAATGTCTAGAGGATCATGACTTTAGCTATCCAAGCACACCTGAATCAGGAAACTACCCTTCACACTATGGTGCGGATAAGCTAATGTGCGATGATATTGCAAGCTTTCTTAGAGGTGATTTAAAATCCTTACCCGTTGGACCAAAGGAGGCTATCACAGCTGGTTTAGTTGCTATGGCAATTGATGAAAGTAGAGTTTTAGGTCAAATAGTAGATATGACTGAAACGTGGAATGAGTTAGATTCATTATATTAAGGAGAAAGATTTTGATTAAAGGCATCAGTTATCTTTCTTTTGAAAATGGTCTAGCAAATACCCAATCTATCGAGTCTGCATTAGCGCAAACAAAAACGTATGGTTTTGATGCACTTGAATTAGCTATTTCCACAGAGGGAGTTTTAAAAACCTCAACTACTAAAGCAGAATGTGAAATCATCCGTCAGAAAATTGACGACTCTGGCATTTTTGTAGACAGTTTGGCTAGTGGAATGAGTTGGGGTATAAGTCCAACAAGTGAAGATGAGGCCACTCGTAACAAGTCAATTAGTCTTCATAAAGATGCACTCCAAGTTGCTAGTAACCTTGGATGTAAGGCATTATTGTTTGTGCCAGGAGTGGTTAAAAGTCCAATCTCTAGTGAGATAGTTCGTTACGATAAGGCTTTAGATCGAATCAGAGATGCGATCAATCAACTTTTACCAATTGCAGAAGATCTTGATGTTGATTTATGTATGGAGAATGTATGGAATGGGTTTTTCTATTCACCGATTGAACTTAGAGATTTTGTAGACTCTTTTGAATCAAATAAATTAGGTGTTTATTTAGATGTTGGCAACCTGATTGGTTATCAGCAATACCCACCGCACTGGATTGAGTTACTTAATTCTAGAATAAAAAGAGTTCAAATAAAAGATTTTCAAGAAAATTTTGACTGGACTGGTAGCTTTAGTTTTTGTGATATTGGCACAGGAGATGTTCCCTGGAAAGAGACAATAGAGGCCCTTAAATCGATTAACTATCAAAATACAATAATTGCAGAAATGTTACCTTGGGACGAGACAATTTTGTCTCGTACATCAGCTGCAATGGATCAATTATTTGATTTTAATACTAGTTCTTAAATTTAAAAACTATGACTAAAAAATTAAAAGTCGGAGTAATCGGCCTAGGCAGTATGGGTTCAACTCATTTGGATATTTATTCACAAATAAGTGATGTTGAGGTTATCGCTGTTGCTGATTCAATACAAAGTCGACTTGATGGCTCTAGCAAAGCAGAAGGCAACATTAGTGGTCAGGCTAGAGGGAGTGTCGGTGGTCTCAAAGCTAGGAAATATATCGATGGGATGGAACTAATCAATGACCCAGAAATTGAACTAGTTGATATTTGTGTTGGAACAAATCTACACTTTGTTTTTGTTGAGGCGGCACTTGCTAAGGGAAAGCATGTGTTGGTAGAGAAACCCTTAGCGCGTACTTATGATGAAGCTAAAAAAATAGTTCAATTGGCAACAAACTCTTCTTCTAATATTATGTCTGCAATGTGTCTTCGATACTGGCCTGCATGGGTTTGGTTAAAGGATGCAATAGAGAGCGAAGTGTATGGTAAATGCTTATCTTTGAATTGTAGGCGTCAAACTAGCCCACCAGATGGAGCATTTTATTCAAATCATGAAAAGTGTGGCGGTGCATTATTGGATTTGCATGTACATGATACTGATTTTATTAATTATTGCTTTGGGATGCCTAGGGCAGTTTTTAGTCAGGGCTATAAAGGACCTAGCGGTGGAATTGATCATGTTGTTACTAATTACATTTATGAACAATCTATGGATGTACCTCTGGTTAGTGCTGAAGGATCATGGACGATGCAAGATGGATATGGCTTTAACATGTCGTATACTGCAAACTTTGAAAATGGTACCGCTTGCTATTTACTAGATAGCGAGGAAACACTTAAGCTTTTTCGTTCTGGCCATCAATCAGAAGTTATAGAATTAAAGAAAGGAATGGGTTATGAGTTTGAAATACGCTCTTTTGTTGATGAAATTCTAAGCGGTAAAGAAAGTAACCTTGTTTTACTAAATCAGGCCGCTGAATCAATCGCTATTATTGAGGCTGAACAGGTTAGTATTAAGTCTTGCTTAGTTGTCACGGTAAAGGCTTAATTAAAAACCAACTGTTATGTATTGATCATATTATCTAACTAGTAGGAGCCAAGTTTAAAATCATCCCATACTTGTTGAGCAAGAATACCGATGTATTCATCGTTATTTTCTAAAGCTTGTTTGATCCAAAATCTTCCTTCTAAAATATTTTTATCATCACCCTTGCCAAGAAGGTACATACGCCCTAGATTGTATTGTGCAGGTGCATCACCTTGCTCAGCAGCTTTAAGAAACCAACTAAAGGCGAGATGATCATTTTTAGTTACACCATTACCTCTAAGGTATAGGTTTGCTAAGTTGTATTGTGCGTGAACGTATCCTTGTTTAGCAGATTTTGTATACCAATTAACGGATTCTTCAAAGTCCTGAGAAGTTCCCTTGCCATTTGCATACATCCAAGCTACATTATATTGTGCTCTAGCATCTCCTTGCTCGGCAACTTTAAGCCATTCTAGATGTGCCTCTTGAAAGTTACCTATTGCGTAAGCATCATCACCATCTCGGTAGTCAGCGGAAGCACTAAAAACTATAGTAATTGATAATAAAAAAGTTAATAGAATTTTTTTATTTGACATTGTTTTCCTTGTTAGTTTTGTGAATCTTATAGCAAGATAATGGTTGTTCGATATATTAACATAGTTGTCTCTATTTTTGCAGCTTTGAAGGGTTCTGATTTTTTTAATTAAAAGTAGTATTCACTATAAAATAGACTTAGTGTTTCCTTTTAAAAATTTAGTGTTTTTTCATTATTTTAATAACGTTCCCGATTAGTCATTTGATAAATATGAATAAAATAAATTTACTCTCTTGTTTTTTTATAATATATGTATTAAGTACCACACAGGTTGCTGCTGATGAACTAAGAGTAGCAGTTGCAAGCAACTTTTATCCAACCATGAAAATAATTGCAAAGCGCTATGAGTTAAAAACAGGTGGCTCTTCAGGTCAACAACACAAAGTGGTACTAATTCCTGGTTCATCAGGCAAACATTTTGCACAAATAATGAATGGCGCTCCTTTTGACGTATTTTTTTCTGCAGATGAGGAGCGACCAAGATTACTAGAAAAAGAAGGAAAAGCTCAGACTGGTACAAGGTACACATATGCTCTAGGAAAGTTAGTACTTTGGAGTTCTATAGATGGATTTATTGACTCAGAAGGTTTGGTGTTGAACCAAAAAGATTTTCGATATTTAGCCATAGCTAATCCTAAAATTTCTCCTTATGGGGCATCTGCCGAAGAAGCTTTAAGGTCACTTAGGCTTTGGGATAATATGCAAGATAGATTGGTACGCGGGGAAAACATTACACAGACATTTCAATTTGTTAGCAGTAGTAATGCTAAACTCGGTTTTGTTGCTTACTCACAGATTAAGAATCCGAGTTTCTTTTTAAGAGGCTCATTCTGGGAAGTGCCTCAGTCAATTTATAAACCAATTCAGCAGCAGGCAATCCTATTGAAGGAAAGCTCTATTGGGAAAGAGTTTTTATCATTTGTTCAAAGTGATGAATCTTTAAGTATTATTTCTAAATCTGGATATGGATTACCATAATGCTAAACGAATTTGATATTTCTGCTCTGATTGTTACTCTTAAACTGGCAAGTGTGAGCACGATAATTCTTTTGTTAATAGGAACTCCAATAGCATGGTGGCTTTCACAAACCCGATTTAAATTTAAAGTAGTATTTGAAGCAATCATTGCGTTACCATTAGTTTTACCTCCAACAGTGCTAGGTTTTTATTTGTTGATAACTCTTGGGCCCAATGGTCCAGTGGGTGGAATGTTGGAGTCGCTCGGAGGAGTATCGATAGCTTTCACCTTTACAGGTCTGGTAGTCGGCTCTGTTATTTATTCGATGCCATTTGTGGTTCAACCACTTCAGAACTCTTTTAGTGGGATTGGTCGCCGCCCAATGGAGGTTGCTGCCACTTTATGTGCTTCACCACTAGATCGGTTTTTTACTGTTGCAGTGCCATTAGCACGTTCTGGTTTTATAACTGCTGCTGTCTTGGGATTTGCTCATACAGTAGGAGAGTTTGGTGTTGTACTTATGATAGGTGGAAATATACCGGGAGAAACAGGAGTTCTATCTATTGCAATTTATGATCATGTTGAGGCTATGGAGTATGGTCAGGCGCACTGGCTATCCGGAGGTTTGCTTATTCTTTCATTTATAATGTTACTATTTGTTTATCTATTTAATCGCCGTTTTTCAATTATGAGGAGTGGTGACTAGTGATTGACTGTAAGCTAAACATTAGATTAGGGCATTTTATTCTTGATACTGATTTTAGTATTCCTGATAAAGGCATTACTGTAGTTTTTGGCCCCTCAGGTTCAGGCAAGACAAGCTTATTAAGGGCTATCGCAGGTTTAGAAAGGAGTGAAAGCGGGTTTCTCAAAATTGGTAATTCAATCTGGCAAGATGGAGAAAATTTTGTACCACCTCACCAGCGCTCAGTTGGCTATGTTTTTCAAGATGCAAGTCTATTTGATCATCTAAATGTTCAGGGCAATCTCGATTATGGGGTTAAGCGATCATCTAGCACAGAGAAAGATTTTATTGATTCTATAATAAATTTATTAGATATAAAACCTCTGCTCGATAGAACGACATTTCAACTTTCGGGTGGAGAGAAGCAACGAGTCGCAATTGCTAGAGCGTTGGCAGTTAAACCCCATATTCTATTAATGGATGAACCCTTATCTGCACTTGATTTAAAACGCAAACAAGAAATTTTGCCTTACCTTGATTCTCTTCATGATGAACTAGATATTCCACTCATCT
>JAPYSK010000014.1:3348-32312 GCA_029936515.1 Candidatus Thioglobus sp. | reverse complement strand
CTTTGGCGGCAATTCTTCAGTACCTAATTCTAATAAAAAGTCTTGCGTTTTCATGATTAATATTTTAATTTATTGTATATATTAAAAAGTTAAATAAAAACCAAAAAAATTGCCTTATTTAAAAGTAAACATAATATCTTTATCCCACACGCTAGCATCAGGCGCTATAGGTAATGGTGAGGATTTATAGACGGCTCTTTCAACTGAATCTATGAATGCCTTAGCTTGAGCACTATTACCAACATTGTCTTCACCAAATTTAACATTCAATACCTTGCCTTCTTTATTTTGGGTAATTAATACTTTAACAAACCAGCCAGGCTTTGCTCCTGGGAAGTTCCAAACAGATTTAACTTTTGCTCCAATATTTCTAATCCAAGCAGATTGTAATCTAGCTTCTTGATCTTTAATTTGCTGCATCAACTCCGAGCTTTTGTCCTCTTGAATTTCCTGGTTAAGAAGTTGAGTATATTGTTCCCTTTCAAAGGCTTGTTGTTTAGCAGCAATCTCCGCCTCAAGCTGATTTTTTAATTCCAGCTCTATCTGTGTAAGCTGTTGAGCTATTTTGGCTTGCTTCTCTGCTAGTTCTTTTTGCTTAGCAGCAACTTCCGCTTTTGCTTCAGCATCTTCAAGTTGATCTTCAGCTTCTTTAGCTTTAGCCTCAGCTAATTGTTTTTGTTCATCTGCCTCTCTAGCTTTGGCTTCTGCTTCTTTAGTTTTAGCATCAGCTATTTTCTTTTTCTCAGCTGCCTCTTTAGCTAATTTTTCAGCTTCTTTAGCTTTAGCTACTGACAAATCTTTTTGTTTAGCAGCATCTTGGGCTCTTGCCTCAGCCTCTTCCGCTGCAGCCTCAGCTATTCGTTTTTGCTTAGCAGCTTCATTAGCCTTTACTTGTGCTTCTTCTGCTTTTGCCTCAATTGATTCTCTTTGCTCTGCAGCTTCAAGGGCTAATTTCTCAGATGCTAACGCATCTAACTCAGCCTTTTTTGACCTTGTTTCAGCTTCTAACGTTTTAATTACAGCTTCGTCAAGCTGATCTTCAGCTTCTTTTGCTCTTGCTTCAGCTTTTAAAGTTTTCGTTACAGCATCTTTAAGCTGATCTTCAGCTTCTTTAACCTTTTCTTCTGCTTCTAGAGCTAATATTTCAGCTTCTTTAGTTTTGGCTTCAGCTAATTGTTTTTGTTCATCTGCCTCTCTAGCTTTGGCTTCTGCTTCTTTAGTTTTAGCATCAGCTATTTTCTTTTTCTCAGCTGCCTCTTTAGCTAATTTTTCAGCTTCTTTAGTTTTGGCTTCTTCAGTTATTCTTTTTGCTTCAGCATCTTTAGTTTTGGCTTCTTCAGTTATTCTTTTTGCTTCAGCCTGCTCCTTTTTCTTAGCGGCTTCTTTAGCTAATATTTCAGCTTCCTTAGCTTTTACCTCCTCAGCTTTACGTTGAACTTCAGCCATGATTTTTTTTGCTTTTGCTTTTAATGCCTCTTGCTCCGCAACCTTCTGATCTTTTTTAGCACTTTCTGAGCGCTTTTCTTCGTCTTTAAGTTTTTGTTGTTTTTGTTGAACTACCTCTTGTAATCGCTCTTGCTCAGCTTCAATAATCTCATAATTAAGCATTACAGTTTTAATCGGTGCAGAACTTGATACCACAGAGTTTTTTTGAGAGTCTCCCCATTCATCAACATTGGCATACAACAAACCAATCAGAAGCATTACGTGAAAAGTAACTGCAACCCAAAATGCTATTGGGTGTTTTTTAGAAATTTTGATCATTGGCTGCATCATTGTGTGAATGAGGCCCAATATAAAGATTACAAACTTTTTAAGGTATTTGTAAATAAAACCTGAGGTTTTAATTACTATGGCTTTCAATTTTGACTCAGAAGAGACCTCAGATTCTTTCGATTTAAGGTTACCTTTTTTCTTGGTTACTTCATCTGATTTTTTAGAAACTAGTCCTCTAAAAAATTGAGTAATCTTTTTAAAAAATCTCATAAATAAATATCTTAATTAGGATTTTGTGATGAGAAACTAACTTTATCAATACCCTTGTATTTTAACTCTGACATTAATCTAAAAAGTGTTCCATAATCTGCTGACTTGTCTCCTTTTAAAACTATAGCCATATCTTCAAAACCCTCAACACTTAACCTTCCAATAACCATATTAACTACATACTCGAGTGAAACAGCCTCTGAAACATCAATCTCTTCTACCCCTCTATCCTCAAATGAGTTTATATAGTAATTATTATTACTATCAACAGTAATTACAGTTGGTTGAGGCCCATCTGAATAGTCAAGCATTGTGGCTGGTCCAACTGGCAAATCAACTTCCATCCCTTGCTCAATTATTGGAGTGGTCATCATAAAGATAACCAAAAGAACTAACATTACATCAATATAAGGAACAATATTAATATCTGCGTTAATATTTGGTCTTGAACGCTTAGGCAATGCAATCATTTTTGTCTTTGTAGAATTACAAATATTTCTTCAACAAATGCCGTGTATTTATTACCTATCTCTTCGACATGAGAAACTAATCGATTGTAAGCTATTGTTGCTGGAATAGCCGCAAATAGTCCGAAAGCTGTAGCAATAAGCGCCTCTGCAATTCCAGGAGCCACAATAGCTATCGTTGCCTGCTTAACAGATGCAAGTCCAATAAAAGAATGCATTATTCCCCAAACCGTTCCAAAAAGCCCTATATAGGGACTAGATGAAGCGATCATAGCAAGAATAGAAAGACTAGAGTCAAGTCGATCAATTTCATTACTTGCCGAAGTATTCATTGACCTATAAGCTCTTTCTGAATTCATAATAAGAGATTGGTTCGTTGTAGACTTGCTATGAGTAAACTCTTTATAGCCAGAGCCGAAAATATCTTCCATTGCAGTCCAGTCAGAGGCTAGTGGTGGTAGCTTTTTATACAAAACAGATAATTTATTTTCTCTTTCAAATTCTTGATGAAAGTTCTCAACATCATTAGACGCATCCATCAATATCTTTTTCTTAGACATAATAACTGTCCAAGAATATATTGACATCAAAACCAGAATAATCATCACCAATTGAACGACTATACCTGCGCTAAATATTAGGCCAATGATTGATAAACTATTTTCTTCCATTTAGTTTCTCCAAGATTTCTTGCGGCAAATCGCAAGGTTTTAAATTTTTTTTTTAATACAGAAACAACCTTAACTTCCGCATTAAATAATACCGTATTTTCTCCTATATTCACTACGACCTTGCTCAATATACTTTAGATAATTAGCATAATAAACAACACCCCCAGCATCCGTATCTTCGTAATAGACCCTAATACTTAGCTTACTCATTTTCCATATAAATCTTGAGTGTGATTTTTATGACGAACTTCTCCCAAATGAGAAAAGGCAAGGTCTGTTGCAACTCTACCTCTCGGAGTTCGCATAATAAAACCCTGCTGAAGAAGGTATGGCTCAACCATATCTTCAAGAGTCAATTTTTCTTCGCCAATTGCTGTTGCAAGAGTATCAAGACCTACAGGTCCAGCAGAAAACTTTTTAATGATTAAGCTCAAATAGTCTCTATCGAGCTTCTCTAACCCCAACTCATCAACTTTGAGGGCTTCAAGCGCCTCTTTGGCAATTTGTTTATTGATAATACCTTTGGTCTTAACATCTGCAAAATCTCGAACACGCCTTAATAAGCGGTTAGCAATCCTTGGCGTTCCTCTTGAGCGTTTAGCTATCTCTTCAGAGCCTTCTTTTTCAATAGTGATCGTCAAAATTGATGCTGACCTCTCTATTATCTCTTCAAGCTCTTTTATATTATAAAAAGATAAACGATGGACTATTCCAAACCTATCTCTCAAAGGAGATGTCAACATTCCAGCCCGAGTTGTTGCACCAATTAGTGTGAATGGAGGTAACTCTAATTGAACAGAGTGAGCTGCTACACCTTCACCTACAAGAATATCCAGTTTAAAATCTTCCAAAGCAGGGTAAAGAATTTCTTCAACTACAGGGTTGAGTCGATGAATTTCATCAATAAAAAGAATATCAAACGGCTCTAGCTTAGTAAGAATTGCTGCCAAGTCTCCAGATCGCTCAAGAACAGGGCCAGATGTTTGTTTAATGCCAGCATTCATTTGATTTGCAATAACATGCGCGAGTGTTGTTTTTCCTAAACCTGGCGGTCCATAAATTAAACAGTGGTCTAGAACATCGCCTCGTGATTTTGCCGCTTGGATAAATAAAGACATCTGAAATTTGACGTCCTCCTGACCAATAAACTCTTCAAAAGATTCTGGCCTAACTGAGGAAACCTTTAGATCTTCATTGTTTTGATTTTCTCCACCAACTAAGCTGTCCTCTTCAATCATAAATAATAAGTTTATTAGTAAATTATTAACTTTATTTTAGACCAATAGACACAAAGTTTTATGAAGAAAACATGAGCATAAGATGAGTTTTATTTAAATATCACTTTAATACAATCAAAAAAACTCCTTAAAAACAATTAATCTCAAAATAAATAAGGCTAATTAACCAAAATTTAATAAAAACTTTCCATAGCGCAATTCAAGTTTATCTTTCGATGGAATTAATCTGACAATGTATAATTGATAGATTAATTTATTATGTTTTTTTAAAATGTTAAATATTGCAATTCTGAGTGTAAATCACCAGCATGCGCCAGTAGCAATTAGAGAGAAAGTTGCATTCGCTCAAAGCGAACTTGCACCCGCTATTTCATCATTATTATCAACCCAAGAAATAAAAGCTTGTGTTGTTTTCTCTACTTGCAATCGCTCTGAAATTTATGTAACTTATGATGCAGAAAATATTCGCGAAGTTCTTACAAAGTTCTTAGCGTCTATTCATGGAATTGAATATTTCTCTTTATTACAATATGTCAGTTATTTCGAAGGAAATGAAGCAATAGAACATATTTGCAATGTAGCAGCTGGCCTTGATTCACTAGTTTTAGGAGAGCCCCAAATTTTTGGCCAACTAAAAGAGGCCTATCAGCTCTCAAAAGATCTAGGTGCTTTAGATAAAATTCTTGAAAAACTTTTCCAGCATGCTTTTAAAACTGCAAAAAAAGTGCGCACAGATACTAGTATCGGATCATCCCCAGTTTCAGTTGCCTACTGTGCTGTTAAGTTAAGTGAAAAAATATTTACTAATTTAGCTAGTCAAACTGTTTTATTAATTGGCGCAGGGGAAATGATCGAGTTAAGCGCTCAACATCTCAGTAAAAGAGGCGTTAAAGATATGATCTTTGCCAATAGGACGCTAGAAAAAGCACAATCTCTTGCAATGAAGCATGAAGCACAAGCCATTACATTGAAAAGCTTATCTGAGAATCTTCATCGAGCAGATATTGTTATCTCCTCAACCGCGGCACCAATCCCAATTATTGGTAAAGGACTTATTGAGACAGTGCTAACACATAGGAAGCATCAACCGATGTTGTTAATAGATCTTGCCATACCAAGAGATATTGAACCAGAGGCTAATCAATTAGAAGATGTCTTTCTTTATACCGTTGACGATTTACAACAAGTAGCTGATGGCCATCTTGAAGATAGGGTAAAAGAAAAAGTTGTTGCACAAGAAATTATTCGAGTTCAAAGCCTAAACTTTATTGGTTGGCTAAATAATATTCCTAATGAAGAAGTCATTAAAAATTATCTTAGACAAGCAAACTTACTTAAAGATGAGCTACTTCAAATTGCAATAAGAAAGCTCGAGTCCGGCTCGAGTCCTGATCTAGTAGTAGAAGAACTAGCAGACAAACTAACCAATAAATTATTACACAAAACTTTTCAGAATATTAAAAACTCTAAAAGTATTAAACTGGACTCCACTAATATTAGTAGCGAAACAAAAAAGAAATATACCGACATTAGTAACTAATGAACCAATCAATTATTACTAAACTGGAACAATTATCAATGCGCCTTGAAGAAATCAATGCATTGCTTTCTGAACAGTCAATTGCCTCTGATCAAAATAAATTTAGAGAACTTTCAATTGAGCACTCTCAGCTAAGTCCAATTAATGATCAATATAATCAGTATCTATCAACCATTAGTGATATTAATACTGCTAAAAAACTTTTAACTGAAGATGACCAAGATATAAAAGAAATGGCAGAAGAAGAAATTAGTTCAGGTCAAAATAAACTAGACCAACTAGAATTAGAGTTAAAGAAGTTACTTTTGCCAAAAGACCCTAATGATTCTCGTGATATTATTATTGAAATCCGTGCTGGCACTGGTGGAGATGAGGCTAGTATTTTTTCGGGTGATCTTTATAGAATGTACACTCGTTATGTAGAGAAGTCAAAATTTAAAATTGAAATTTTGAGTTCAAATATTGGCGAACATGGAGGATTTAAAGAGATTATTGCTCGAATAAGTGGATCAAATGTTTATTCTAAACTTAAGTTTGAGTCAGGCGCTCATCGAGTACAAAGAGTTCCCGAAACTGAGTCTCAGGGGAGAGTTCATACTTCTGCTTGCACTGTTGCAGTTATGCCAGAGGTAACCGATATTGAAGAAGTTAATATTAATATGAGTGATGTCAGAGTAGACACGTTTAGAGCTTCAGGAGCTGGCGGACAACATGTCAATAAAACTGATTCTGCTGTTAGAGTGACCCATATCCCTACTGGAACAGTCGTTGAGTGCCAAGATGGTCGATCACAGCATAAGAATAAAGCCCAAGCTTTGTCAGTGCTTGCTTCTAGAATTCTTGATTCACAGCAACAAGAACAGCAACAAGAACAGGCCTCTCAGCGAAAAGAGTTAGTTGGAAGTGGTGATCGGTCACAAAGAATCAGAACTTATAATTACCCTCAAGGAAGGGTCACTGATCATCGCATTAATTTAACACTTTATAAGTTAAGTGAAGTTATGGAAGGAGACTTACAGGTATTCATTGACCCGCTGATACTTGAACAACAAACAAATCAATTAACAGAACTTAATGATACTCTTTGATTAATTTTGACTCGGTATTAGCTGCACAATAAAGAAGAAAAAACCTAAAGTAATTACTATTGCAGGACCTGTAGCCACATCCAAGGACATTGAGGAGTATAACCCAAGCATAACAGAGACAATTGAAACGCCTATTGAGCTGAATATCATATTGATTGGAGAGTTCGAAAAGACTCTTGCTATAGCTGGTGGAATTATAAGCAACGATGTAATCAATAAAACCCCTACAATTTGAACTGATACTGAAACTGCAAGGGCTATTAAGAACATAAATAGCAACTCATAAGCCAACTTATTAATACCTTCAGCCTTTGCTAACTCTTCATTTAAAGTTAACAGTAATAACTTTTTCCAATTAAAAACCAGAATGACAATAACCACAACCATTACAACAAAAATCCAATATATATCTTGAATAGATATAGAGAGAATATCACCGAAAAGATAGGAAAAATAATCAGTGTTTTGATCTCCAATAAAACCTAAAACAACGATTCCAAGTGATAAAGAAACATGAGAGAAGATACCTAAAACTGCATCATTTGACCAGAAATTTCGTTGCTGCAAAATAACAATCAATGTTGCAAATAAAGCGCCAACAATAAGTAGTCCAAAGTTAACGCCAATACCTGTTGCCAACCCTAAAGCAACACCTAAAAGCGCACTATGAGAAATTGAATCAGAGAAATACGAAAGACGCTTCCATATAACAAAACATCCGAGCGAACCTGCAATAACTGAAACACCAAGTGATGCTATTAAGGCCCTATAAATAAAATCATCCATAATTTTTCAAACCCTTGTAAGCCTTTTGACAATCCTTACATAGCCCATAAAGATAAAGGGTATGGTCTGTTAGCTCAAAACCATGTTTTTTTGCAATTTGAAGTTGGTGTTGTTCAATAACATCATCTTGAAATTCGATAATCGTATTACATTTAACACAAACTAGGTGATCATGATGTTCTACCCCACAAAGCTCATAGACAGCCTGGTTATTTTCAAAGTTTAATTTGTGAACAATACCTGACTCTTCAAATTGAGATAAGACTCGATAAATAGTCGCAACTCCAACCTCTTCATGATGCTCAATAAGTACCCGGTAAATATCTTCAGCACTCAAATGATGATTGGGTGAATTCTCTAAAACCTCTAAAATTTTTAGTCTCGGTAAAGTAACCTTTAGACCAGCACTTTTTAAATCTTGGGCATCCATATAAAAATCCATAAGGTAAAATCCTATTTATATTTTATATTGTTCGATAAACATGAAGAGACTAACTTTTATTATGCTTGCCTTTATGGTTCTTAGTGGGTGTTCTAATTCTCTACCTAAGATGCCCGAGATGCCTAAATTGCCAAAGTTTTCTATGCCAGAGTTACCAAAAATGCCAAAACTCTCTATGCCTAGTTGGACCAAGGCCTCACTTCCTTCAATCGACATTTACAAACCGACAATTTTGCAAGGCTCTATCCTTGATATTAAAGATGTTGATCAGCTCGAACTAGGAATGTCAAAGAGCGCCGTTATGGACCTTATCGGCTCACCAAGTATTAGCGACCCTTTCCACAACTATCAGTGGGATTATATTAACCATTCAACTATCAATGGTGAGCTGTCGATTCATTACCACCTTAAACTAGTCTTTAGTGGGGATGTTTTATCTGAAATTGACAAGAGCGGCCTAGATGGACTTAGTAGTAATTAATAAAGAGGCTTTTCTTTAGGGTTATCCAGATGCTACTTACATTTTTTCGCCTTTACGAGACTTATCCACTAAAATAAAGGCATGTCCAAATTAATCATTAATGACTTAAGCTGTCAAAGGGGTTACAACCTGCTTTTTACTGACCTTTCTTTTAAGCTAAATGCTGGAGAAATACTAAGAATTTCAGGTGCTAATGGCTCAGGTAAAACTTCACTACTAAAGATGCTTGCTGGTCTTAATTCACCAGAATCAGGGTCTATTTCTTATAATGAAAATGATGTCAAAACCTATCAATATCAATTAGATACATTTTATCTGGGGCATCTACCGGCCTTGAGTCCCGAACTTAGTTGCATCGAAAACCTTGAATACCTTACCCAGCTCAGCAACCAAGAATCCAAATCTAATCTTGATGGAGCTTTATCAAAGGTTGGTTTAAATAACTATAAAAATGAACTTGTTGGCACTCTTTCTGCGGGACAAAAAAAGAGAGTAGCTTTGTCAGAACTTTTCATATCTCATTCCAAATTATGGCTCTTAGATGAACCTTTTACTTCTCTCGACTCCGATGGCATTGAAATCATTGAAAATCAAATAAAAAAGCACTGCACTGAAGGCGGACTTTGTATCTTAACAACTCACCAAGACTGCAAGATAGAAAACTTAAGAGAGCTTTCTTTATGAGTATCTTTATAAAAACCCTGAGAAGAGATTTAAAAATGGCGCTAAGGAACCCGTCAAGTTTCCTTAACCCACTGTTGTTTTTTGTTATTGCTATTTCTCTATTCCCAATAGCTATCAGCCCAGAATCTCACACATTGTCAAATATGGCTCCGGGAATCATTTGGGTTACTTCTATGCTGTCAGTACTGCTATCACTTAACGCTTTATTTCATTATGACTACGACAATGGGGTACTTGAACAAATGATCAT
Organism: Candidatus Thioglobus sp.; assembly: GCA_029936515.1. GTDB lineage: Bacteria > Pseudomonadota > Gammaproteobacteria > PS1 > Pseudothioglobaceae > Pseudothioglobus. The sequence goes on along the minus strand of JAPYSK010000014.1, from coordinate 22,679 downwards.
TTCTCATCACCCACTGCCATTAATATTACTCGCTAAGACTACTGCTCATTGGATTCTGACTGGGCTACCAATAATATTACTCTCCCCTTTGCTTGGTATGGCTCTCTTCTTAGATTCTAAAAATATTTACATTTTAATCCTAACTTTATTTCTAGCAACTCCCTGTCTAAGTCTAATTGGAGCAATAGGAGCCTCGCTAATTGTTGGTATTAAAAACTCTGGAATGCTTTTATCCTTACTAATTTTACCTCTATATATCCCTATCTTAATTTTTGGAACTAGTGCGGTATCTCAGTCACAATTTAACCTTCCAATTGATGGTCAGCTCTATTTTTTAGGTTCTGTTCTAATTTTCAGCTTAATAACATCACCATTTGTAAGTGCATTAGCACTGAGAATTAGCCTTGAATAGGCTTTACATTTTTTTAATTAAAGATTATAATTATTTAACGCTGATTTGTTCCGATTGCTAGCGTTGCTACTTAGGTGGCTAAAATAAGCTAAAGCTGGTGTTTTCCTAAAATCCCAACTTTTAAATTTTTATTAGGACTATGCCATGATATTTACTTCCGAATCTGTTTCAGCCGGCCACCCAGACAAAGTTTGTGATCAAATCTCTGACGCTATCCTTGATGCTACGCTTTCTCAAGACAAAGACTCACGAGTAGCTGTTGAAACCTTAGTAAAAGGCAACCAAGTAGTATTGGCTGGAGAAATTACTACCAATGCTGAAATTGATTACGCTGATATTGTTCGCAAAACTATTCTTGAGATTGGCTATAACAAAGAAGAGTATGGCTTTAATGGTAATACCTGCTCAGTAACTAATCTTCTTGGAGAGCAGTCTCAGGACATCTCTATAGGTGTTACTGAGAGTGAAAGTCGTGAACAAGGAGCTGGTGACCAAGGACTAATGTTTGGTTATGCTGAGAACTCTACTGATGAATTAATGCCCGCCCCTATAATGCTTGCCCATAAGCTTGTTCGGCGTCAAGCTGACTTAATGTTGAACGGCTCTTTGCCTTGGTTAAGGCCAGATGCTAAGTCTCAAGTTTCTTGTATTTATGAAGATAATCAAATTGTTGGAATTGATACAGTAGTACTTTCCACTCAGCACGATGGTGAAATTTCTCTTGATGAACTGAGAGAGGTGGTACTGGAAGAGATCATTAAACCTATATTGCCAGAAAAATGGCTTACAAATAATACGCAGTATCACATTAATCCGACTGGAAACTTTGAAATAGGTGGTCCTGTTGGTGACGCCGGACTTACAGGAAGAAAAATTATTGTTGATACCTATGGTGGTATGGCTCGACATGGAGGCGGTGCATTTTCTGGAAAAGACCCTTCTAAGGTAGATAGAAGTGCAGCTTATGCGACTCGCTATGTTGCAAAAAATATTGTTGCAGCAGGACTTGCTGAGCGATGTGAAATTCAAGTTTCCTATGCAATTGGAGTTGCAGAACCGACTAGTATTAGTGTTAATACGTTTGGAACTGGGAAGTTACCTCATCATGAAATTGTAGATCTAATCAGAGAACATTTTGATTTACGCCCCAAAGGTCTAATTGCAATGTTAGATTTAAAACGCCCTATCTACCAACAAACCGCAAGTTATGGTCATTTTGGAAGAACCGAAGACTCAATTAGCTGGGAAAATATTGACAGAGTTGGCCTACTAAAATAGTTTCTTTTTCGTTTATTTTTGGTATAATCATATTCCTGCCAAGGGGCGTTGCATTGAGATTTAACTCGATCAGGCTTGGCATTCAAAACGACGCTCATTTTTTCAATTTAAATGGAAATAAAATGAGTAATTCAATAATTGATAATAATGACTACAAAGTTGCTGATATCAGTCTTGCAGACTTTGGACGCAAAGAGATAGAGTTAGCAGAGGCTGAAATGCCAGCTTTGATGGCACTTAGAGCTAAGTACAACACTTCAAAACCCCTAGAAGGCGCCAAAATTATGGGTTGTATTCATATGACTATCCAAACAGCCGTCCTTATGGAAACATTAGTAGAGCTTGGAGCTGAAATTCGCTGGTCATCTTGTAATATTTTTTCAACTCAAGACCATGCAGCATCCGCTATGGCGGCAAGTAATATTCCTGTTTTTGCTTGGAAGGGAGAAACAGAAGAAGAGTTTTTATGGTGCATTGAACAAACGATTCTTCATAATGGTAAGCCATGGGATGCCAATATGATTTTAGATGATGGTGGTGACTTAACTCAAATGGTTCATGAAAAGTATCCAGAAATGCTTGATAATATTCACGGAATCAGTGAGGAAACCACAACTGGTGTTCACCGATTAATAGAAATGATAGGAAGTGGTGAACTAAAAGTTCCAGCAATCAATGTTAATGATGCAGTTACTAAATCAAAAAATGATAACAAGTATGGGTGCCGTCACTCACTAAATGACGCTATAAAGCGTGGTACAGATATGCTACTGTCGGGCAAAAAGGCGCTACTTATTGGTTACGGTGATGTTGGAAAAGGCTCAGCTCAATCACTTCGTCAAGAAGGAATGATTGTTAAGATCAGTGAAATCGACCCTATATGTGCTATGCAGGCCTGTATGGATGGTTTTGAAGTGATCTCACCTTATAAGAACGGCATAAATACAGGTTCAATGGACTGCATTAATAAAGAATTGTTAAGTACTACTGATTTAATTGTTACAACTACTGGCAACACTAATGTTTGTGACTCATCCATGCTTAGTAGTCTTAAGGCAGGCTCTGTTGTGTGTAATATTGGTCACTTCGATAATGAGATTGATACACAATATATGCGTGATAATTGGCAGTGGGATGAGGTTAAACCTCAAGTTCATCGCATCTATAGGTCAGAAAATAAGAATGATTATTTAATCCTTCTCTCTGAAGGTCGCCTAGTAAATTTAGGCAATGCTACAGGCCACCCTTCTAGAATTATGGATGGCTCTTTTGCAAACCAAGTACTGGCTCAAATGCATCTTTTTGATAAAAAATTTGCTGATTTACCTAAAGAAAATAAACAAGCTAACATTACGGTTGAATTGCTTCCTAAAAAGCTTGATGAAGAGGTGGCTGCTGGAATGGTTGGTGGATTTGGAGGTGTACTAACAGTGATGACTGACGCTCAAGCGGAATACATTAATACACCTAAAGATGGCCCTTTCAAGCCAGAGACCTATAAGTATTAAGTTGTTATTGTATCTAAAATAAGAATGCGGGATATTTTCCCGCATTTTTTTATTATCAATTATTGACACTTGTAAATGCTGACCTCAATAGTTACTGGTGAGGTAAAATTTTTGTTATTTTTAGATTAAATTTAATGCCAGTTTCAGACCTAGATACAACCAAATCATTTCAGAATTTAATCATCAAATTACAAAATTATTGGGCTGAAAAAGGCTGTGCTATTGTTCAACCGTTTGACATGGAGGTTGGTGCTGGAACCTTTCATCCTGCTACTTTCCTAAGGTCTATTGGTCCTGAGCCCTGGAAAGCTGCATACGTTCAACCATCAAGAAGGCCTGGAGATGGGCGCTATGGAGAAAACCCCAACCGCCTTCAGCACTATTATCAATTTCAAGTCTTATTAAAACCTTCTCCAAGTGACATTCAGGACTTATATCTTGATTCATTGAGTTCCATTGGTATCGATTTAAAGATGCATGACGTCAGATTTGTTGAAGATAATTGGGAATCCCCTACACTCGGCGCATGGGGGCTTGGCTGGGAAGTTTGGCTAAATGGAATGGAGGTAAGTCAGTTCACTTATTTTCAACAGGTCGGTGGGCTCGCTTGTAAGCCAATTTCTGGTGAGTTAACCTATGGATTAGAGAGACTAGCAATGTACCTCCAGAGTGTAGATAGTGTTTATGACCTTATATGGACTAAAGGCTTAACTTATGGTGATGTTTATCATCAAAATGAAGTAGAGCAGTCCAAATATAACTTTGAGATTGCTGACACTGAGGTCCTTTTTAGGCAGTTTGATGAAGCAGAAGCAATGAACTCAAAGCTCATTGAACAAGATCTGCCTTTCCCAGCATATGAGCAAACTATGAAAGCCTCTCACTTGTTTAATCTTTTGGATGCTAGACACGCTATAAGTGTTACAGATAGGGCAAGATTTATTCGCAGAGTAAGAACTATGAGTCAAAAAGTAGCCCAATCTTATTTTGAATCTCGAGAGCGATTAGGCTTTCCAATGCTAAAGAAATAAGCGTTAACTTCTTAATGAGACCCTTTCATACACTCTACAACAAGATTTTAGACTGGTCGTCGAGTCGATTTGCTATCTTTTGGCTATCTCTGATTAGCTTTCTAGAATCCTCAATTCTTCCATACCCTATACAAGACCTGCTGTTAGCTTCTATGTCACTTAAAAATAGATCTAAAGCATACTACTTTGCCACTATCTGTACTATAAGCTCAGTCCTTGGAGCAATTACTGGATACTTTATTGGTGTCTATGCAATAAATTTTATTATGCCAATGCTTGATAAATTAAACTATCTCCCTGAGCTCTATAGTGCTGAGCAGTTGTTTAATAATTATGGGGTTTTAATAATACTAATAGCTGGTTTTAGTCCGATACCTTATAAACTCTTCACAATAAGTGCTGGAATGATGTCAATGCCTCTGCTTCCTTTTGTGGCTTTCTCGATAATCGCAAGAGGTGCTCGTTATTTTTTAATTTCTTTACTAGTAAGAAAGTTTGGTAAAAAGACTGATGCATGGTTAAATAAGTACATTGATAGGTTAGGATACTTGCTAATTATTGTTGTTGCCCTAGGTATATGGTATGTCTACTAAATATTTAACAATTTTTTTATTTGTTTTTCTTTCGGGCTGTTTCACAAATGACCCAGGTCAAGTCACCGTTGTTGAAAAATCATTTAATAAAATTGGAGTTGAACAACAAACCTCCTCTAATACCAAAGAGGCAAAAGTAAATAAGAATTGGTCTCTTCCTGTCGATTCTTCAATTCTTAAGAGCTACTCAGAAAAAAATAACCATTTAGGCTTGACCTTCAATAACACTGCTGGTCAAAATGTCAGGGCGGTTAGAAAAGGAGAGGTCGTCTATAGTGGCGACAAAATGACGAGCTATGGAAAAATGATTATTATCAAGCATGCTTTTGGCTTTTATAGCATCTATAATCAAAATCAGGACTTGCTAGTTAGTGAAGGCGATGTAATAGAAAAAGGACAAGTTATTGCTATAACCGGTAATAAACCGTTTTATTTCGAAATGAAAAAATACGAAGAACCTATTAATCCGTTAAAATACCTCTAATGAACGAATTCCTCCAAAATATAACCCCAATCCAGATGACTGGTGTACTGTTATTGTTGGCTGTTATTGCCCATGTTGGTCTAGGCGTTATACTGAAACAAATAAAAAAACACACTGGTAGCACTAAAACGCAGATAGATGACTACCTCATTAATGCACTCTCGGCACCTCTAAAATTACTTATCTGGTATGGCTGGTTATACCTTTCATTACAGGAGCTGAAGGTTGAAATTCTAACCCTTGGCAAAGTTGTTGAATATATAGACATTGCTCCTATCTTTATTCTAACCTGGGGAGTACTTAGACTAATATCAAGTATTGAAAGCTTTATGTTAGAAAAAGAAGGTAATGTCGATAAAGATTCCGTTAGATTGTTCACCCGTCTAATCAAGATGCTATTTGTTTTTGCAATCGTTCTTGGTGTCGCACAATATTTTGGTTATTCTGCGACCTCAATATTAACTCTTGGTGGTGTCGGCGGTCTTGTCGTTGGTTTTGCTGCCAAAGACATGCTTGCCAATATTTTTGGTGGATTAATGATTCAGATGGACAAGCCCTTCTCTACTGGAGACTGGATTCGGACAACGGATAAAAGTATAGAAGGTGTAGTCGAAAAAATCGGCTGGAGAATGACTCGTATTCGTACTTTTAACAAAAACCCTGTTTATGTCCCCAACGGTATTTTTGCAACCATTCCCATTGAGACACCTTCTAGAATGACTAGCCGTGAAATTAGCGCAGTTATCGGTATCCGTTATGATGATATTGCGCAAATGCAAAGTATTATTAAGAAGGTTGAAAAAATGTTGGCTGATCATGAACACATTGATCACGATGAACCTTGTCGTGTATATTTTGACTTGTTCAATGCCTCCTCACTTGACTTTGTGATTTGGGCCTTCTGTACGGTCACCGCGGGAGCAGAATTTAAGAAAATCAAAGGCAAACTATTGCTTGATGTAGCAGATATTATTGCTGATCATGGTGCTGAAATTGCCTATCCAACTCAAACTCTGCATATCCAAAAACCTGAGTAATGAGTATCTCTAAATTGCATATTCGCACCTTCGGGTGTCAAATGAACGAGTACGATTCTAACAAAATGAGTGACGTACTCAAACATTCTCATGGGCTCGAATTGACTGATGATGTTGACCAAGCTGACGTCCTTTTAGTAAACACCTGCTCGATTCGTGAAAAGGCCGAGGAAAAACTATTTCATCAACTGGGGCGATGGAAAAAATTAAAAAACAATAATCCAAACCTAGTGATTGGTGTAGGAGGCTGTGTTGCCTCTCAAGAAGGCGACCTAATACTTAAAAGAGCACCATATGTCGATATGATTTTTGGCCCTCAAACACTTCATAGGCTCCCAAATATGCTCAATGAAGTACTTGAAAATAGTAAGATAAGTATTGACATTTCTTTCCCAGAAATTGACAAATTTGATTATTTGCCTGAACCTCACAGTGAAGGAGCATCCGCATTTGTGTCAATAATGGAAGGCTGCAGCAAATATTGTACTTTTTGCGTTGTCCCATATACCAGAGGTGAAGAAATATCTCGACCATTCAACGATGTGATTCATGAAGTAGAAGTTCTGGCAGAACAAGGTGTCAAAGAAATCAACCTTTTAGGGCAGAATGTTAACGCCTATCGGGGCCTAATGGATGATGGTGAAATCGCTGATTTAGCTCTCCTTATTGCTATCGTCGCGCAAGTAACAGGCGTAGAACGTATTCGCTATACAACCTCTCATCCTGTTGAGTTTAGTGATCGCTTAATTCAAACTTACGCCGAAGTGCCTGAGCTTGTTTCACATGTACATCTACCTGTACAGAGTGGTTCAGACAAAATACTCGGCTCAATGAAGCGAGGCCATACAGTGATTGAATATAAATCAAAGATTCGAAAGCTTAGAGAAATCAGACCTGATATTTCTTTGTCATCAGATTTCATTATTGGCTTCCCTGGAGAGACTGAAGAGGATTTTAATAACACAATGAAGCTTATCGATGAGATGTGCTTTGATAAATCCTTCAGTTTTATATATTCAAAGCGACCAGGAACAATTGCATCAAGCCTGCCTGATGATGTCAAATCATCGGTAAAAAAACATCGACTTTCTCTTATTCAAGATAAACTTAATAAAAATACTGAAGAAATCTCCAAGTCTATGATTGGAAGTATTCAAAAAGTTCTTGTAGAGGGTCTTTCAAAAAAAGGTGCCACTCTTTCAGGTAGAACAGAAAATATGCGTACAGCTCACTTCATTGGTAATAGTGATTTGATTGGTAAACTTGTTTCTGTAAAAATTACAGATGGCGTTGGTAACTCTCTCAAAGCCGAGCTAGTATAGACCTAGAGTCTTAACCAAAGCTTAGAATACCAGTAGTACCGCCCTCTCTCTTCTGAAGGCATTGTACAGTTATATCTACTTCTTCCTATTGTCAGAGGCTTTTTTGACTTAACAGTTAGTATTTGTGGTGACAACCATTTAAGCTCTGGCTGATCTTGACCAGAAATATAACATGAAAAATTAACTTTCTCATAAGTCGTTAAAGATCGAGAAAAGGATAAAGTTAATAAGGGCATAAAGTCGCCAGAAATAACTATAGCTTTAGGGTCTTCTGAATCGACCGGCATATGCAAAGTATCTATCTTTAAAGTAAAGCTATCCATTGTTGCATATGGACCTGACATTGAGAATCTTGGCAAGTTCAAAAAATCACTCTCATTACTTACAACACCTGATTGCTGACCAAACCCAATGTATCCAAGAGAACTCAGAAGTGAATAGGTATTATTATCGAACTCTCCATAGGGGTAGGCAAAAAATTTATCTTCTATACCCAGTTCTTTTGTTATTCTTTCTTGAGCCAAGGTGATTTCGTTTTGCAAAGTCAAAGCATCTTGATCAACTAGATGAAGGTGCTTTATGCTGTGGTTATATACATCCACAAGACCTGACATTTCACGAAGCTGTTGCCAAGACATCATCAACTCATAACTCTTGTCGATAGACTCCGTTGATACAAACACTGACATTGGTAATTGATATTTAACTAGCAAAGGATATGCCTCGGTATAGAAAGACAAAAAACCATCATCGGCCGTTAAACTTACACATTTATTAGGCAATTTTTCTTGTGCTTTTAGTCTTTGCACGACATCACTCAAAGGAAGCACCTTGTACTCGTTCTCTATCAAATACTCTAAGTGACTCCTAAAAACCTTTGGAGAAGTACTAGTTGATTTAGGCTCCTCATCTGAAAAGCGATGGTACAGAAGCAATACACACTCGCTATCATCCGCAAATGAGATGAATGGGGACAATATGCATACGACAAATAAAATATTTAAGGAAATTCTAAGTTTCTTCATAAGTTAAATGATAAATCAAATAATATTGTAAATCGCGCAACTTATCATTTGTTTTCAATGTAATTCAGTAAAATATTAATCATGAAATTTACACTTGATATTCAAAGCTCCGAACAACTTGCAAATATTTGTGGAGTTTTTGATAAGAACCTCGACTATATTGCTTCAAACCTTAATATTAATGTCTCAAACAAGGGGTCTGATTTTAAAATTAAAGGTGAAAATACACCTCTGGCGGTTTCAGTTTTACAAGATCTTCTTACATTATCAGAAAGTAAGGCTATTGATTTTGGTGATGTTGATCTTTGCATTCAGTCACTAAATAATCCTAATAGTACTACTAAATCAGTCACCATAAAAACAAGTCGGAAACATATCAATATTCGAAGCACTAACCAACAAAAGTATGTCAATGCTATTATAGAAAATGATGCAGTATTTGCGATAGGCCCTGCAGGAACAGGAAAAACATATTTAGCAGTCGCGAGGGCCGTTGAGGCTCTTGAAAACTCCAACATTAAAAGAATAGTACTAGTAAGGCCTGCCGTTGAAGCTGGAGAGAAATTAGGTTTTTTGCCGGGCGATCTAAGTGAAAAAGTTGACCCTTATCTGCGCCCAATTTATGATGCACTCTATGAATTTATAGGCTTTGAAAGAGTAAATAGATTAATAGAGAAACAAGTCATCGAGGTTGCCCCATTAGCTTTTATGAGAGGTCGAACCCTAAATGAGGCTTATATTATTCTTGATGAAGCTCAAAACACCACCATACCTCAAATGAAAATGTTTTTAACTCGAATGGGATTTGGCTCTAAGATGGTAATTACAGGAGATATCACTCAAATAGACCTACCTGTTCCAAACCAATCAGGCCTTATAGATGCAATTAAAATTCTTCATAATATCGACAATATTGCTTTTTGTAATTTTGATGTTCATGACGTTGTTAGGCATCAATTGGTTAAAAAAATTGTCAACGCCTACGATCAAGCATAATGAGCATCACTGCTAATAAAATCATTGTTGGCCTCTCTGGAGGTGTTGATTCATCTGTTGCAGCCTTTCTTCTTCTAGAACAAGGATTTCAAGTAGAGGCTTTGTTTATGAAAAACTGGGATGAGGATGACGATGACAAATATTGTAGTGCATCTGAAGACTTATCAGATGCACAGCAGGTTGCCGATCAACTAGGCATAAAACTTCACACAGTAAACTTCTCACACGAATATTGGGAAGACGTCTTTGAGAATTTTTTGTCTGAGCATAAAAAAGGAAGAACTCCCAATCCTGATGTATTGTGTAACCAGAAAATAAAATTTAAAGCATTCTTAGATTATGCAAAAGACCTTGGTGCCAAAAAAATTGCAACTGGTCACTACGCAAGAATTGCTGAAAACAATAAAAAATATCTCTTAAAAACTGGAATTGATGGCAATAAAGATCAGAGCTATTTCCTTCACTTGCTAAATCAAGAGCAACTCTCTCAAAGTTTATTTCCGCTTGGTGAAATAAACAAAAAACATGTTCGTGAAATTGCAAAAAATAATAACTTTATAAATTCTGAAAAGAAAGATTCAACGGGAATTTGCTTTATTGGTGAAAGACCATTTACAGAATTCTTGACTAATTTTCTGCCTAAAGAGAAAGGCGATATTGTTGATGAAGATGGGTGTTTTATTAAACATCATGATGGCCTTCCTTTCTACACAATTGGTCAACGCAAAGGACTTGAGATTGGTGGTGGCTTTAGTGATTCTCCTGAGCCATGGTTTGTTGCAGATAAACTAATCGAATCAAATAAAATAGTCGCCGTTCAGGGTGATAACCCTTTGCTTTACCACAATTCACTTGTAGCAGACAGTGTTCACTGGATAGACAAAGCCCCTAATTTTCCACTTACATGTGATGCTAAAATACGTTATCGTCAAGCATCTCAAGAATGCAAGGTAATTATGCTAGAAGGTGATTGTATAAAAGTTGATTTTAAAGACACTCAAAGAGCTATAACACCTGGTCAGTCAGTCGTTTTTTATGATGACGATGTTTGCCTTGGTGGAAGCGTAATTAAATCTAAGGCTAATGAATAAAACAGCAAAACAAACCCTAGCATTGGCAAGCATATTTCAATCTACAGCATTAGTACACCAACTCGCCTCAACCGGACAATGCGATAGTCATACTAATAAAGCAAGCTTAAATAGCATTGTTAATGAAAGCGACTCGGTTGATGAAATTTTCACCTCTCCAGAAGATTTAAAAATAGGTTTTGATTCTTTAAAGTTTTTATTCGAGAAAAAGTCAGTGGATATGCATAATGTGATGTTGTATGCGACAGCATTAATTAACCTTGAAAAAAAATTAATGAAAAAACCAGATTTGTTAAATAAGATTTCCAATGAAATTAGTCTTATCAATAAGCAGGAATTTTTTGACATTCATCACAGTAATTCAATTGCTAGACTTGCTGAACTTTACAAAAATACCCTAGGTAACCTCAATCCAACTATTATGGTCAGGGGCGAACAAATCTACCTCACAAACCGTCACACTGCAAACCATATAAGAGCGCTACTTTTAGCTGGCATTAGAGCTGTGTCTTTATGGAAATCGCAAGGTGGAAAAACCTGGCACTTACTACTCAATAAGAAAAAAACACTTCAATACGTTAAATCACTAGCAAATTAAGCTGTCGCAAACTAATACTTGCATAAATACAGACGAGACTCTATAATTCATGTTTTTGTAATTTAACCATTAAATAAAACAATATGGCCAACTCAGCAGCATCAAAGAAACGCGCAAGACAAGCAGTAAAACGTAACCAACATAATTCACAAATTCGAGCTAAAGTTCGCACCTTTGTCAAGAAGGTTGTTTCTGCAATTTCTGCTGGAAATAAAAAAGAGGCTATTAGTGGCTTCACAGTGATGCAAAAGAATGTTGATCAGGCTGTCAGTAAAGGCTTAATTCATAAAAATCAAGCTGCCAGAAAAAAGTCTCGCCTTAGCACCCAAATTAAAGCCCTATAAAAATTAGATTATTAATTTGGTTTTTAGCAGGTTAATATCTAAATCGCAAAATCATAGTTATAATTAAAACCCTCCTTTGAGGGTTTTTTTATGCATAAAATTTATTACTATTATGATTGATGAAAGCGATAAATCTTTATTTAGAAATGCTGTTGAACAGCAAAAAACTTTTGACAAGGATAGCAATAATAAAAACCATCCTGTCAAAAATAAACTGAATAAACCTTTTGAAAACTATAAATATTTGTACGAGCCAAATATAACAGGCTCTGAGCCTGTAATTCATTTCAAAGTTGGATTGTCGCCTAAAATAATTAAAAAAATGAAGCAAGGAAATATTGGCTCTACCCCATCTATAGACCTACATGGTCATAAGATCGAAGAAGCTTGCCAGTCACTTTCAAGGTTTATTCATTTCCACTCTACCGAGAGATTTATACATATAATCCATGGCAAAGGCTACCACTCAAATAATGGTCTATCTATCATTAAATCTCAAGTAGTTCACTATCTTAAACAGCATCCTCATGTTTTAGCTTTTTGTTCTTGCCCTCAAGATATGGGTGGTACAGGGGCGGTGTTTGTTCATCTCAGAGCTGATGTTTAATCTTGATGAAATTTACTCTGTTTCAGATTTTGTAAAATTATGTAGAAATTCAATTGAACAGAACATACCTCATTGCTGGGTTCAAGGTGAAATATCAAATTTATCTAGACCCTCTTCTGGGCACTGGTATTTTTCTCTAAAGGATGCAAACGGGCAAATTAGATGTGCTTTTTTTCGCCTTAGTCAGCGCAAAATACAGTTTTCCCCTGAAAATGGTATGTCAGTAGTAATCAGAGGCGCACCAACACTCTATGAACAAAGGGGTGACTTTCAACTAATAGTGCAACAAATGGAGCCTGCAGGTGTTGGAAATCTTCAGCTTGCATTTGACCAACTAAAAAATAAATTAAAAACTGAAGGTTTATTTGCTTTAGAAAATAAAAAAGCACTCCCTGAAACTCCAAAAACAATTGGTGTCATCTCCTCCTCAAATGGATCAGTAATAAAAGACATCATCAAAGTTTTAAATTCAAGATACCCTTTTGCCGATATTCTTCTTTATGACACGATAGTCCAAGGAGAAAATGCCCATAAAAAAATCATAAAGGCGCTCCAAGCAGCTGACACAAGCAATCGCTGTGACGTTATTATATTAGCTAGAGGTGGTGGCTCAATCGAAGATCTATGGGCATTTAATGAGGAGGAGCTTGCAAGAGTTATTTTTAATTGCAAGACCCCTATCATAAGCTCTATAGGCCATGAAACCGATACAACTATTGCAGATTTTGTAGCTGATGTACGAGCACCTACACCATCTGCTGCTGCAGTAAGTGCAACCCCTGATAGACAAGCGATTATCTATCAGGCGTCTAAACTTAGAAAGCAATTGCAAGATTTTATCAGTCGATCTATAGAAAATCGAAAGCTATCTCTCAATCTACTTCAGTTAAGAATTATTGACCCTAGTCAACAATTACAACGAAATGCTCAAAAACTTGATGAATATGAAATACGCTTATTTAGAGAGATAAATATTTTAATTGATCTGAATCAAACTAAGCTACAGCAACTAAACGTTCGAGTTCACAATAATTTAGAAAACTTTATTAAAGAACAAGCAAGACAACTAAGCAACAAGGTTGGCCTACTTAACCTGCTGTCACCTCTAAATACTCTTTCAAGAGGCTACAGTATTACCCATAATGAACAAGGTAAAATTTTAGTTTCATTTGAAAAAATTAATCCTGGAGATCTTATTGTTTCACAGTTCCATGATGGAAAAGTCACTTCAAAAGTAACTAAGAAAGAGGATAATTAAATGCCACTAACCAAGCAATGAAAATAAAATTGAAATATGAAATCTAACGTCTCATTTTTCCGTCGATTAGGTTCAATTACCTACGATTTATTCCTTGTGTTTTCTTTTGTATTCTTTATTGCGGGAATAGTAATTCTAATCAACAACAAGCAACCAATAACTAATAACCTATTCTTTTATCTATTAACTCTTCCTGTAATTTATGCTTATTTTTCAATATCCTGGGTAAAAGGAAAACAAACTCTTGGAATGAGAGCTTGGAAATTTGAAATTATGCAAAAAGATGGAAATAATATTACTTATAAACAATCACTCATTAGAATAGTATTAGCAACAATTTCATTAGCTGGAGTTGGTTTTATATTTCAGCTTTTCAATCAATATAGACTGCCAATACATGACTATTATTCAAAAACGTATCTTGCTTCTATTTATAAATAGCATGATTATCATTTAAACGGTCAAAATATATAAATTTATGCAAAATAATTCACGTACATCCCTATTTGGATTTATTGTAAAAAACAAAATTACACTTGTACTTATTGTTATATTAATAGCCCTAATTAAGCAAAATATTTTGGATAATGATTTCCCAAATGTTATAACAAAAAAGCAAAAAGATATTGATGAAATAGAAATTATTAATCTTAATTTGTTAAATGATAATGCCCTTCTAGAAAATCAAATCAGTGGCTATATACAAGAAGATTTGAGTTTAATAGAATCTAAGGCGAGATATAAATATGGACTAATCAAAGAAGATGAAGTGTTTTATAAAGTTAACACAATTATCAATACTGATAATGCAGCAGAATCTAGCGAGTCTACTTTATAATAAAGGTCATTAAATTCACACCTCTAAAAGGAAGTCATAGCTTTCATGCATAATGATAATTGTTACTTAATCATTCCAGCCAGTGGCTCTGGGAGTCGCATGAATGCCGAGACCCCTAAACAGTACCTTAAACTGGAAAATGGCTTAACCATAGTTGATCAATGCCTTAAAACCCTTTTAGGAATTGATCAGATTTCTGGATGCGTTATTGCGCTTGCTGAAGGCGATGAACGGTTTAAAGATTCATCCTATTACGAACATCCAAAAATACTTGGATTTGCATTAGGTGGCAAGGAACGCCACCACTCTGTTCTAAGTGCACTCAATACTTTAAGTGAATTTGCAAGTTCAAATGACTGGGTTCTAGTTCATGATGCTGTTCGTCCATGCATCAAAAAGACTGATGTTCAGAACTTAATAGGTGAAATCTTCAATCATTCTATTGGTGGTATTCTCGCTACGAGAGCTATAGATACGATTAAAAAAATAAAGGATAAAGGTAAAGTATCAACAATTGACCGAAAGAAACTTTATCATGCGCAAACTCCCCAAATGTTTCGTTTTGGAATTTTAAAAGAAGCGATTAATAATGCAATAGAAATAAATAATCACATTACAGATGAGTCTGAAGCAGTTGAAGAGTTAGGGCATTTAATAAAAATTGTTACAGGATCTAAAAGCAACATTAAAATTACTCAAGAAGATGATCTTGAGCTAGCCAATTATTACTTAAAATAAATTATGACAATTAAAACCGGTTTAGGACAAGATTCACACGCATTTGAAGATGTCACAGGTAAGCCTTTAATTTTAGCTGGTATTAAATTTGATTACCCTTTAGGGCTCAAAGGTAATAGTGATGCAGATGTGGTTTTTCATTCTATTACTAATGCCATTTCAAGTATCACTGGTAGAAATATATTAGGTTCACTTGCAGATAAGCTCGCCAAACAAGGTCAAATAGACAGTCAAAATTATCTAAAACTTGCACTGGATGATCTACATACATGGAAAATAAATCACATTGCAATTTCTATTGAATGCCTAAAACCAAAAATATCTCCTCAAATTGAATTAATGAGAAATAATATTTCCAAAATCTGCAACATAAGCAACGCTGATGTTGGCATAACTGCCACAACTGGAGAAGGACTAACTGCATTTGGAAGGGGTGAAGGTATTCAAGTAATAACCCTCGTAACGGTTAGTAAATCATGACTCTAATTGATAATCCTACTCGTTCAAAAATCAAAAAAATTCACTTTATAGGTATTGGTGGTTCTGGAATGAGTGGCATTGCAGAAGTGCTTGCTAACTTAGGTTATGAAATATCTGGGTCAGACATTCAGTCAAATACAGCAACAGAAAAGCTTGAAAAACTAGGCTGTAGTATCAGTTATAAACAACAAGCAAAGAATGTTATCGGTAAGCAAGCAGTAGTAGTTTCTTCTGCAATAGACAAAAATAACCCTGAGCTACAGGAAGCCAGACAACAAAAATTATTAATTGTTCCTAGAGCAGAAATGTTGGCAGAATTGATGCGCTTTCGCTTTGGCATAGCAATCGCCGGCACTCATGGAAAAACAACAACAACCAGCCTAATTGTTCACATAATGACTGAAGCGAAACTGGACCCAACCTACGTTATTGGTGGCATTATAAATGCAACAGGGATGAACGCTAAACTTGGTAAGAGTGACTATTTGATTGCTGAGGCAGATGAGAGTGATGCTTCTTTCCTTCATCTACAACCAATGCTAAGTGTTATAACCAACATTGATGAAGATCACATGAGCACGTACAATCATAGTTATCAGAAACTGACCGATGCCTTTATAAACTTTACATCCAATTTGCCATTCTATGGCGTTTGCGTTGTTTGCATTGATGATGATGGCGTCAAAGGTA
The DNA here is from genome assembly GCA_029936515.1 of Candidatus Thioglobus sp. GTDB lineage: Bacteria > Pseudomonadota > Gammaproteobacteria > PS1 > Pseudothioglobaceae > Pseudothioglobus. The sequence goes on along the minus strand of JAPYSK010000014.1, from coordinate 6,349 downwards.
TTCTTAAAAAAATTCACCGACCTATTTTAAGTTATGGTTTTAGTGGCAATGCCGACGTCAAGGCGTGCAATGTCAAGCAAAATGAAATGAGAATGTCCTTCGATGTCAGTTGTTCGAAGTATCAGAAGAATTTTCCTGTTACTCTTAACTTAATAGGCAAACATAACATCTTAAATGCTCTGGCAGCAATTAGTGTTGCAATTGAACTCGAAATTGACACTGACATTATTCAAAATGCTTTGTCTCATTTTAGTGGCGTATCAAGAAGGTTGGATTATCACCAAGATTTATCAATAAATACTCATAATCTGCCACTATTTGATGACTATGGTCACCACCCAAAGGAGATCTCAGCAGTTCTTAGCACACTAAGAGATACTTATCCAGAAAAAAGGTTAGTGGTTATTTTTCAGCCTCATAGATACTCAAGAACTAGAGATTTATTTAATGATTTTGTTAGCTGTTTATCCAAAGTTGACGTACTAATCTTACTAAATATTTATGCAGCTAACGAGCCATCAATTAATACAATTAGCTCATCAACATTGGCTGACTCAATAAGAAGAAGGAGTTCAATTGACCCTATCGTTGTTAAAGATATTTCTGAAATAGTTGAAATACTTCCGAATGTTGTCAATAAAAATGATGTAATTCTCACGCTTGGAGCTGGAGATGTCAATAAAATACCACATCAATTAAAAACCCATTTTTGCCAATAATTTATAATGATAAAGTTCAATGAACCCATGTCAAAACACTGTTCATTAAGATCAGGAGGCATGACAAGTGAATTCTTTTTACCTAAAGATATCAATGAACTTTCTCTATTTCTGAAGAGTAATATAAAACCGATATTACTGATTGGATTGGGTAGCAACCTGTTGGTTCGTGATAGAGGCTTTAATGGAGTTACTATTCACACAAAAAACCTAAAAGAACTCAACATCACAAATAAATATATCGAATCTGGAGCAGGTACCTCACTTGCCAAGTTATCAAGATTTGCTCAAGCTAACCGGAAATATGGTGCTGAATTCTTAAGTGCAATTCCGGGTAGTGTTGGTGGAGCCCTAGCTATGAATGCTGGTGCATTTGGCTCTGAGGTATGGCAATACGTTGTTTCTGTTCAAACCATAAGCTTGTCTGGAGAATTTCAAGAGAGATTTCCAAATGACTATGAGATTAATTACCGTTCAGTTAAACATAGATTCAGTGATGAATTTTTTATCAGTGCTCGGTTTGATTTCAATTTAAATAAACCAAATGACAATGTTCGTGAGCTACTTGATAAAAGAAATTCCTCTCAACCTATTGGCCTCCCAAGTTGCGGAAGTGTATTTAAAAACCCTAAAGATAATTATGCAGCTAAATTAATTGAGTCAAGTGGACTTAAAGGTTTTTGTATAGGAGGAGCTTGCGTTTCACAAAAGCATGCAAACTATATTATTAATCAGAATAATGCAACAGCTTTAGATATTGAAAATTTAATTATTCACATTCAAAATACAATAAAGACTCTTCATAATGTTGAACTTGAGACTGAAATAATAATCATATGATTGCTGTTTTAATGGGTGGCTATTCAGCCGAAAGAGAAATATCATTACTGAGCGGTAATGCGGTATATAAATCCCTCCTTAATAGTAATGTCGATTGTTTCTCATTTGATCTAACTGATGACAATCTTGAAGAATTATGGAAAAGGGAGTTTGACAAAGCATTCATTGTCCTTCATGGCAAGGGGGGGGAGGATGGGTTTATTCAGTCGAAGCTAGAAAGAAAAAATATTCCATTTACAGGTTCTGGTGTTGCAGCTTCTAGTCTTTGTATCAACAAAGCTACAACTAAAGAACTTTGGAATAAACATGACTTGCCTTTATCGCCCTCAATACTTGCAATTAAAGGCTACCCTCTAGATTCAATCAACTTTCCTCTTCCTTGGGCTATAAAACCAACAATGGAGGGTTCAAGTATTGGTATAAGTAAAGTAGAAAATACAAATGAACTGGCTAATGCACTTGAGATTGCATGGCAATATAACAGCGAAGCATTAATCGAGCAATGGGTTGAAGGCGATGAATACACTGTGGCAATTTTAGGTAATCAATCTCTACCAAGCATAAAGATAATTTCAGATCACGATATTTATGATTACCACTCAAAATATTTCAGTAATAAAACTGAATATTTGTGCCCTTCTGACCTCACAAAAGAGCAAGAGAGAAGTATTCAATCAATCGCAATGAAGGCTTTTGATTTAACTGGAGCTTCAGACTGGGGAAGGGTTGATTTTATTGTTGATAAAGATAAGAACCCATACCTCCTAGAAATAAATACAGTTCCTGGAATGACATCACATTCACTCGTTCCCATCGCAGCTAAAGCCTCGGGCTTTGATTTTGATCAATTAGTATTAAAAATACTTTATGGCTAAAGAAAAACTTAATCAAATTAAGAAACCTAAAAAGCCTTTAAGAGAAGTCCTGTCTCAGTTACTTAAAAAGCTTATATATTTACTAATCGTATTATCAATTGCTGGCTTAATATATCTTTTTGATAACTCAAATTTGCTTGAGCCAAAAATTTATTGGGATATTGATGGTGATTTGGCAACTCAAACATATCAATATGATGAACTAATTGAGCCACTTCTCAGTAATAAATATTTTATTAATCTTTCTGAACTAAAAGACAAGGTTGAGGAATACCCTTGGGTCAAAGAAGTATCCGTTCAACGAATATTTTGGAATAGGATTAGGGTTACAGTTAAAAACCATGATATAGCTATGAGGTGGGGCTCTGAAGGCTATATTTCTTCGAGCGGTGTATTGTTTAAGCCAAATTTTTCTATTATTTCAGATAAACCAATTGCAATCGTATCAGAAGACAAAATTGAACAATTTTATATTGATTTTACTAACTATAAATCAATCTTAGATCCTGTGAAAATTACTCATTTTGAAAGATCAAATATTGATCAATTGACGCTAGATAGTAATAT
>JAPYSK010000014.1:0-3248 GCA_029936515.1 Candidatus Thioglobus sp. | reverse complement strand
AAATTACTCATTTTGAAAGATCAAATATTGATCAATTGACGCTAGATAGTAATATAAAGATTATTTTAGGCTACCAAAAACAAAATGAACGCCTAGAACTATTCATTAAGGTCTATGAAAATCTAAAAAAGTATAAAAAAGTCAGAACAAGGGGAATTTTTGATATGCGCTACCCTAAGGGTTTTGCTTTGAGCTATTCGCCATTATAACGCTGTAACACAAGGCAAAACTAATTGCCATCCAATAGATTACTATGACCATAGAACCCCAAAAAGTAAACTCGTTTGCTCCAATTAGAGTAACTAATACTATTAACAAGGTAGGCACACCTAGCTTGAGCAAAAAAACTCTCAGCTGAACACTTAGCTGTAACTTAATTTTTTTATAGGGCACATCATTCGCTATTGATACCAAATTAAGTGATATTGGAATGAGAAGAAAATAAATAACCGGCAATAGAAATGGCGAAATAAAAATTGGAAATTGGGTAGCAATAGATAAAAGGATAAATAAAAGGAAAAAGCGACCAAAGCGAAGGCTCGGCAAAACCACTCCTAACCTGGCAATAGAATTATTTCCCGATATTACCATTCGATATATATTTATTACAAGCGCCATATATCCATAATCAAACATTAATAAATAGAGCTGATAGTAGTCAGGATATGCCCCAACCTCTCCGACACCAAATAATTGAGCTTGAAGAACAATCATTAACTCTGGCAATATAGTTATCAATGGAAGTGCCATAAGAAATGGAAAAATACTTGCCTCTAACAACTTTTGCCAATTAGAAAAAGTGAACGCTAAGGTTGCAAGAATAGTCTTTTGTATTGGTATAGTTTTCATGATAAGTTTGAGTTGACTACATTAATTGTAATAGTTAATTTGTCACCAGGTTGAAGAATATGTGCTTCGTTTAATTCGTTCCAAGATCGAATATCGTTAACTTTAACTTGATACTTTTTGGCAATCTTAGAAAGATTATCACCAGCCTTCACCCTGTAGACAATCTTTCTACTTATATCAATTCCAGTATTTGCTATTTTAGCTAACTCAGTCTTATTTTTGTTCTCAATCAAAATAACCAATTCTTTACCAATTGACAGAGGAGCAGTTGGAATAATTTGGTTCCACCTTACAAGGTCATTAACTGAGGTGTTATATTTTTCTGCAATTTTCCATAGACTATCTCCCGAGACAACCTTATAAATGATTTTTTCAGCATTCTTTTGAATGTTTAGTCGACTTTTTTCTCTTTGATTCTCTGATAGAGAATAGTAACTCTCTGCTTGCTGTGCCAAGGGAACAATCAAATAATCTCCAATTCTTATGATATCCGTACTTAGCTCATTAACACTTTTAATTTGTCCTATAGTTGTCTTGTATTTTTGGGCAATAAGACTTAGACTATCGCCCTGTTTAACTTTATGACGCGCCCAACTAATTTTTGGCCTTTGCCCAGCTTTTGATAAACTTTCTTCGAAGCGATTAACAACATCCTCTGGAAGTAAAATAGTATATGGAAGTGACACTGGTGTAGCCCAACGCTTTAACCCAGGATTAAATGTATAAATTTGATCAATCGTTAACCCTGTCCACTGAGAAATCAAAGCCAAATCAAACTGTGAATTCAGTTCTATTGCTTTCAAAAAAGGCTTATTTTCAATCATATTTAGCTTTTGATTATAGCGTTCTGGATCTTTTATAACTTTTCCTAAAGCGAGCAACTTAGGCACATATTTTTCAGTCTCTTTAGGCAAATCTATACTCCAAAAGTCCGCCTTTAAGCCAAGCTCAATATTTGCATTAATCGCCTTTTGGACTCTACCGGGACCAGAATTGTAGGCAGCTATAGCCATAAGCCAATCTCCATTAAACATTTCATTGAGATCCTTCAAATACTTAACAGCCGCACTAGTTGAAGCCAATATGTCTCTTCTGTCCTCATGCCACCAATTCTCCTCTAAGCCGTACATCTTTCCTGTAGAGGGAATAAATTGCCATAAACCAACCGCAGTTCCATGTGAGTAGGAAAATGGATAGTAATCAGACTCTACAATTGGCAACAAGGCAATTTCGATTGGCAATCCTTGTTTTTGAATCTCAGAGACCACAACATAAAGATATGGCTCAGCCCTTTTTGAAATTATGGATAAATATTCAGGATGCTGTTCAATCCAGTCAATATGTTCTTGTATTCTTGGATTAACATCAATTCGAATTTCTTGTCGATTTGCAATTAAGCGCCATAAATCAGATTCATTTGAATTTTGATAGCTATCATTTAATTTAGGCGAAAAGCCAGTTAACTTTTGATTATTATCAACAAAACTCTGGCAACCAGACAGAATCAAAACCAACAATAAAAGAGCAGACTTCACTACTAAGACTTACTTGAACATTCAGGTGAAATCGGAGCAGTTTGGCGTTTCTGCCATTCTTCAGGTGTATAAGTATGCATCGCCAATGCATGAATATGCTTGAGCTCCTCAACAAAAAGTTTGTTGATAAATCGGTGTCGATCTATGAGCTTCATTTCATCAAAATATGAACTTACAACAACGATCTTAAAGTGGGATTCTGTAGCCGGTCCAGAGTGCTGACTAGACTCATTCAATACCTCACAATAAGAAGGACTTAGAGCGAGATCTAGTTGGTTTTTTAAATGATTTTCCATGTTAGTCATTATTTTCACTCGCAAATGCATATTCAAAAGCATCAGAAAAGAAATTTTCCTTACCTAGCCCATTCTCAAGACAACTCTTTGCTGCAGCTTTGACCATCACTGGAGGACCACAAGCATAAACCTCAAAATCTGTTAAATCATCAAAATTCTTAACAACAGACTCATGAACAAAGCCACTTTCACCTTTCCAAGACTCTCCCGCTTCTGATAATACTGGAACAAACTTGATATTGCTATGTTTTTCACTCCACTCAGATGGAAGACTTAAATACAAATCCTCTTCACTTCTTACACCCCAGTATAGATAAACGGTTCTTTTTGAGTTAACTATAATCAGGCGCTCAATTATTGCTTTTATAGGTCCAAAACCGGTCCCTCCAGCAATAAATATAATTGGGCATTCACTATCTTCTCTTAAAAAGAACCCGCCCTTTGGACCTTCAATTCTTAATATCGATTTTTTGGTTAAGGAATTAAAAATAAAGTTAGTAAATTTTCCATCCTCAACCAACCTCACATGAAGTTCAAGCAAATTAGAGTTAACAGGAGCATTAGCAAT
>JAPYSK010000060.1 GCA_029936515.1 Candidatus Thioglobus sp. | reverse complement strand
TAACCGATAGACGAACGCGACATTAAAACTTTAATTGCTTGGTGGAGCTAGGCGGGATCGAACCGCCGACCTCTTCACTGCCAGCGAAGCGCTCTCCCAGCTGAGCTATAGCCCCAAATAACTAGGTTGTTTAGCAAAAACGTAAATTATAATCTGTATCTCATTTCAGTCAAGTCAAAATTGGTAAAATATTAGCATTATGGAAAAAATATTTAACAGTAACAACTACTCAATAGAGGTACTTTATCATATCGGTGCCTATGAAAATTCTATTCATTTTATTTTTGACAAGGCAACCAAGACATGTGCAATTGTTGATCCAGCCTGGGAGCCCGATTTATTTCTAGAAAAAATTCATGAAAAGGGTTATACGCTTACTGATATTTGGATAACTCATTGGCATGGAGATCACACAAACGCTGTAGATGATATAGCAAACAAAACTGGGGCAAAAATTACAGCTGGAGTTAATGAGGTACCTTACTTAAATATTGAAAATAAAGTTCATACTGTTACAGATGGAGACATCATTAAGTTAGGCGAAGTTGAAATTAAAATTATTGAAACACCTGGACACACAGCAGGTGGCGTTTGTTATCTTTTAGATGAACACCTAATTGCTGGTGACACTTTATTTGTCTATGGTGTTGGCATTTGTAGTCTTGCAGGCTCTAATCCAGTTACATTATTTCACTCATTAAAAAAATTAATAGACCAGGTACCCGATGATATTCATTTATTGTGCGGGCATAACTACGGGTCAGAAATTACGACGACAATTGCAGAGCAAAAAAAAGCTAATCCGTTTTTATTGATTGAGGATGAAGATACTTTTGTTCGTTATCGTATGCATGTTCATGATTCTACTCGATCATACCCAATGTCCCCAATGACATTAAAAGAGGTCAATGCCTTGCTATGATAGGAATTTATGGCGGCTCTTTTGACCCCGTTCATCTTGGACACCTTAAAACAGCAACATCAATAAAAAACGAACTCAATCTTGAGCGTATTTTTCTTTTACCATGTCACGAGCCTGTTCATAGGAGCTCCCTTAAATACTCCTCCAAAGAAAGACTCCAAATGCTAAATCTTGCCCTTGAAAATTTTCCTGAACTTGAAATTGACACTAGAGAGATTGTTCGCGGAGGAAGTTCATATATGATTGATACTCTTCTCGACTTAATAAAAACATTTAAAGAGGAGTCAATTTGTTTAATTATTGGAATGGACAGTTTTATTAACTTTAAAACTTGGAAAAACTGGGAAGAATTCTCAAAATTAATTCATTTAATTGTCCTTCCGAGACAAGGCAATCAGCCAACTGACAAAACTCTAAATACTTTTGAAATCACTGAAGATGCTGATTACATTAAATCAAAGCCAAATGGACTGGTCTATTTTTCTAATTCCCAAATGATAAATATTTCATCAAGCGATATTAGAGGTAAAATTGCCGCCAATCAAAATCTTGATAATTTACTACCTAAATCTATAATTAGTTTCCTTGAAAAAATATGAATCTTGATGAACAAATAAAAGTTGTTGAAAATGTAATTGATGATCTAAAAGGAGAGAATGTTGTCACCCTAAATGTTATGAAGCAAAGTGATGATATGGAAGCCATTATTATTGCAACTGGCAGCTCAATTCAGCATGTAAGAGGTATTGCTAATAATGTCAGCATCGAGGCCAAAAGACTTAACATGATGGTTCTTGGAATAGAGGGTGCTGAATTTAGTGAATGGATACTAGTTGATCTTGGGGAAGTGATTGTTCATATCATGACTGAAAAAACAAGGGAATTCTATAAGTTAGAAAAATTGTGGTCTATAGAGGAAGATGAAGGTTAACCTTATAACTATCGGAAAAAAAATGCCAGACTGGATTAGCCAAGGCATTCAACATTACCAAAAACAACTCCCTACTAACTATAATTTTACTATTACTAATCTAGACTCTCAAACCCGGAAAACAAATAGCACTGAAAAAACAAAAGATCTTGAAGCGAAATTACTTCTTGATGCAGCTAAAGATTCAACTATTCTAATAGCATTTGATGAGCATGGAAAGCAACAATCTAGTCAAATGATTGCTAAATCAATAGAAAACTGGAAACTTGAAGGGCAGAATGTTGCGCTGATAATTGGAGGTGCTGATGGGCTATCTTCAGAGGTTAAGCAACACTGTAATCAGCTTTGGGGACTTTCTAATCTCACTATGACCCATGCTATGGCAAGGCTATTAGTTGTTGAGCAAATCTACCGTGGTTATAGCTTACTTAGTAACCACCCCTACCACCGAGAATAATAAGCACATCAGAGAATTGAGTAAACGTTTTCAGGTGGCCTACCAATAGCAACTCCTTTGTCTGTTCTTACAATTGGTCGCTCAATCAAAATTGGAAATTCTAACATTACCTTTATTAATTCATCTTCACTTAATGACTTATTGGATAGTTCAAGTTCTTTGTATTTAGACTCCCCTCTTCTCATAAGCTCTCGTGCACTCATTCCTAATTCTTTTAGAATTGCTTTGAGTTCTGAATCACTTGGCGGCTCATCAAGGTAGTTAACAATCTCAAAGTCAACATTGTTTTGTTCTAAAATGGCAACAGTTGCTCTGGATTTAGAGCAACGCCTATTGTGATAAATCTTAGCACTCATAAACTTAACTCATGAAAAAATTACTTATTATACTCTTGCTAATATCTCCTATTCATACTAGCCAGGCACTTAGTCTTACTGGCATAGTGGACTGGGTAAAGCCTTTGATGCCATGGTATGAGCAACAACCTGAATTAACATTTGAGCTTACCGACACTAAAGGTAATATATTTACAGAAAAGAATACCCGTGGCAAATATCTAGTAGTAAATTTTTGGGCCACTTGGTGCGCCCCCTGCTTAAAAGAGATTCCTGCATTTGTTAAATTCTATAATGAAAATTCTGATCATGTGGAGATACTAGGACTTGATTTTGAGCCAGTTAACTTGCCTGTAATTGATGAATTTATTGAACGGTTTAGTATTAACTACCCTTTAGTACTTTATAACGATAATAATGACTCAGAATATTCAAAATTTGGTGAGATTGTGGGCATGCCTACAACTCAGATTTACAACCCTAAAGGTGAGCTATTACATACCTTTATGGGAGAAATAAGCATAGAAGACTTAAACAAATTTATAACACCAAGTTCTTAGACTCACCACCCTCATCCCTGACCATTCTTGGTAAAAGATACCCCGGTATAGATTTTTGAAGCAATTTATAAATTTCTTTAGCCTTTTTATCTGAAATTAAAAAACGCTCAGCTCCCGAAACCTTATCAAGAAGATGAAGATAATATGGCAATATAGATGACTCAAAAAGCTTGTAAGATAAATCAGCTAAAACCTTAGCATTATCATTGACATCCTTTAGCAATACCGACTGATTAAGCAAAGTAAGACCTCTTAAGGCTTGAATATTTTTTACAAATTCATCAGATATTTCCTGGGCATGATTAATATGAAAAACAATTACTACTTTCAGTTTTGTTATATTTAGAATCTCTATCAGTTCCTGAGTAATTCTTGATGGAATAACTACAGCTGTCCTGGTATGAATTCGAAGAGTTTTAATATGACTGATACTTTCAATTTTTTTCAATATTTTGCTAATTTTTTTATCGCTCAAAGTCAGTGGATCACCACCACTTAATATAACTTCATTGACTTCTTTATTTTTAGATAAATAACTTTCAATATCATCCCAATTTTTTAAAATATCATGGCTCTCATAATCAAAATTTTGTCTAAAACAATACTGACAATGAATGGCACAAACACTGCTCGATATTAAAAGAACTCTTGAAGGGTATTTGTGAATTAACCCCTTAACTGGAGAATATTGTTCATCTAACACTGGTGAATCAAGAAAACCTTTAATAGTTTCAGTTTCTTTAGGCAAAATTTGCAATAAAAGAGGATCTAGGGGATTTGACTTATCTATTCTTTCAGCAAATTCTAGTGGGACTTTGATGGGAAAATTAGCCTCATGAAATCTCTTATGACCAAAATATACATTACACTGATTAGCGCTTTTTAGAGAATTCCTAACGCTCTCATTCCAAGTTTTATTCATGTTAATTTATTAGTTAACTAGCTTAACTACTATAAAAGAATCAGTCATCATTATAATGGCTCAATTACTGATTATAATTTATCTATACTGACTCGTAGAACTAACATATTTACTAAAAGTCAGAAGTGTAAACAACCTCTAAATTTGCTCAATTACTGATTATGATTTCACCGCCTATAGTTGATGGATTAAACGAAAAACAACAGCAATCTGTCGCCTTAAGTGAAGACATTAATGCCTTAATCTTGGCAGGCGCTGGTAGTGGTAAAACACGGGTTTTAACTCATAGAATCCATTATTTAGTTTCAACAAAGAACCATCATGTTGACGACATACTTGCAGTTACTTTTACTAACAAGGCTGCAAATGAAATGAAAGAGCGATTGAGCGATTTATTAAGACAACCAATCGGCAGGATGTGGGTTGGAACGTTTCATTCACTCGCTCATAGGCTTCTTAGAACTCACCCACTAGAAGCAAACCTTTCGCCCACATTTCAAATTCTAGATGCCCAAGATCAGTTTCGAATTGTTAAACGTTTAATGAAAGAAAACGGAGTTGATGAAACAAAGTTTCCAATAAAAAAAGTACAGTGGTTTATCAATCAACAGAAAGATGAAGGTATATTACCTAAAGACATTGATGCTGGTTATAACTATTTTGTAAAGCAGAGTGCTCAAATTTTTGATCTCTATGAAAAGCACTGCCAAGCAAATGATTTGGTTGATTTTGCAGGCCTATTAGTCAAAAGTTATGAACTCCTAAAAAATAATCAATCACTTCTGTCTCATTATCAAAAAAAGTTTCGTCATATTCTAGTTGATGAATTTCAAGACACTAATCGAATCCAATATCAATTTATAAAAATACTACATAGTCAAAGTAATCATGTATTTTGCGTTGGCGATGATGACCAATCTATTTATGGGTGGAGAGGCGCAAGAATTGAAAATATCCAAAAAATAGAGAATGATTTTAAGCCAATTAAAGTCATTAAGCTTGAACAAAATTATCGCTCAACTGGAAATATCCTTAGCGCTTCAAATGCCTTAATTGCTAACAACCCAAACAGACTTGAAAAGTCGCTATGGACGCAATCAGGAGATGGGGATTTGATAAATGTTTTTAATGCAAGAACTGAAACTGAGGAGGCTCAATATGTTGTTAGTGAAATTCAGAGCCAATTTAATCAAGGTAGAAACCTAAATGAATGCGCCATACTCTATCGTTCAAATGCACAATCTCGAGTCTTTGAAGAATCTCTTATTAAACGTAATCTCAATTATAGAATCTATGGAGGCTTGCGATTTTTTGAGCGCGC
>JAPYSK010000013.1:29681-32575 GCA_029936515.1 Candidatus Thioglobus sp. | reverse complement strand
CCAGCAGCTAAGAAGCCAGCAGCTAAGAAATCGGAAACTGAGTAAGTCAACTAAGCATATATAGAGGAGATTAATTATGGCAATTACAGCAGCTTTAGTTAAGGAACTAAGAGAAAGAACAGGCGCAGGCATGATGGACTGCAAGAAAGCCTTAATGGAAACAAGTGAAAACCTAGAGGCAGCAATTGACCTAATGCGAGCGTCTGGCGCAGCCAAGGCAGCTAAAAAAGCCGGGCGTGTTGCATCAGAGGGCCTTGTGAACTTGACCATTAGCGATGATAACAAAAACGCTGTAATTCTCGAAGTCAACTCTGAAACAGACTTTGTTACAAAAGGCTCAGCTTTTATCGACTTTGTTGATGCTTTAGGAAGTCTTGCATTAAAGAATAAGCCTGAGTCTGTTGAGGCTTTTATAAGCCAAACTTTAGATTCTGGCGAAACAGTTGATGAGGCAAGACAAGGAATTATAGCAAAAATTGGTGAAAATATTTCTGTCAGAAGACTCCAGATTGTGACTACAGAAAATGGCGTATTAGGTGCTTACAAACATGGTGAGCGTATTGCCGTTCTTACTGTTTTATCAGGAACAGACGACGAGCTAGCTAAAGATATAGCAATGCATATTGCAGCCTCTAAGCCAGAATGTGTCAGCGAAGATCAGCTTTCAAGCGAGCTGCTTGAACGTGAAAAAGCAATCTTTATAGAACAAGCTAAAGAAAGCGGCAAACCAGACAACATAATTGAAAAAATGATTGTTGGTAGAATGAAAAAATTTGTAAACGAAGTTAGTCTTTATGGACAATCATTCGTTAAAGATCCAGATACTACCGTTGGAGCTCTTGTTAAGTCTAAAGGCGCAGAAGTTGAATCATTTATTCGCTATGAGGTTGGTGAAGGAATAGAGAAAAAAGAAGACAACTTTGTTGAAGAAGTAATGGCTCAGGCTCAAACATAAGGCAAAACTTTAAATAAAAAAGGGCGCCATTAGCGCCCTTTTTTGTGTTTATTATTTATACGCTTTAAATGTTTGCTTTGTCTTTAATTATGAGCTTCATTATTGCAGGCATTAGAAAAAAGTCAGCCAGTAGGGCGACCAAAATTGCACTTGCCGTTAACACGCCAAAGTCAAACATGTTGTTCATTTGAGAAAAAGTCAACACCAGAAAACCAAGAGCAAGAACTATTGAAGTCAGCGTTATTGCTCTCCCTGTACCCATAAGCGTTAACCTAACAGCCTTGTCGACGTCATTATACTGAAGCTCATATCTCCTAAAGTTATGCATAAAGTGGATTGTATCGTCAACAGCCAGTCCTAGAGCTATTGCTCCAATTAATAACGTAAACATGTCTAAAGGCATCTTAAAGATCACCATGATGGCTGACAGAAAGACAATAGGCAGTAGGTTTGGAATCATGCTAATAAGCCCGATCTTTAAATCACCTATCAGGAGCACCATAAGAATTGTGATTAATGAAAAGGCTAAAATATAGCTGACTGCGCTACTATATATTGCTTCCTCAAAAGTAACTGTCATTAGAGTTCCAATCCCAGTGAAAGACACCGTAGCAAGCTTGCCAAACTTTTGATCAAGATATACTTGGGCGTTGTCAATAAACGCCTTTGCTTCGAGAGAGTCTATAAATGGAGTCTTCAATGTCAAGCGCGCTTTAGAATAGTTTGCGTCAACCAAGCTAGCAAGATCATTGTTTCCGCTACTTTCAAAAAGCAAAAACTCTTGTGCGATCATATCTGGATCATCAGGAATTTCATAGTATTCCTCCTGGTTTTCGTTTAAGGCTCTGTTTGTCTCTTTAATAATATCGATATAGCTAAAAACCTTTCCAACAAACATGTTACCGCTTGTAACTGAATTTATGTTTTTAGAAACATCGTCGATTACCCTTAGAACATCTGGATTATAAAGGCCGTTTGTTTTACCCGTGTCTACAATAACCTCAAGCGTTAGAGACCCTTTTAGATTTTCATCAACAGCCTCTGTTGCAACTCGCGCAAAGTTATCCTCTGGAAGCCACTGAAGTGGGAAATGTGAAAATCTTATCTGAGTGGCGACAATAGCGGCACTGATTATCAATACAGTGCTTATTGCAACTATAAGCTTTGGCCTCCCAGTTGCAACTTTGCTTATCCCAAGAAGAGACCTATCCATTAGAGTATGTCCTTCATTGTCAGTTTTTTTTTCAAGATGAGTGAAGCTAGTTACTGAGATTAGTGCAGGGAGAAAAACAAGAGTAAACAAAAGTCCAACCATAACTCCACTGCTGGCAAATACACCAAGGTCAGCCACTGGGGCAACTCCAGAAAATGAAAATGACCACAATCCAACTGCAGTTGTCAAAGAGGTCATAATAATCGCCAAGCCAGAATGGCCCATTGCATACCTTAGAGAGGTCTTTTTATCTTTTGTATGGGCAAAGTCTTTGTAAAAAACAGCTAGCAAGTGGATCGCTGCACTGGTCACAACAGCCAACAAAAAGGTCGGCATAATCTGGGTCGCCATTGTAAAGGGCGCCGAAAAAATTGACATTATGGAAACGGTTGTTATAAGCGTTAAGAAAACACAGGTTAGTGGCAGCACTACGCCAGAGATGCGACGAAAAAGAATAAACAGCACCAACATGATCACGGCCATCATAAGGCTAATAAAGACCACTGAATCATTCAATAAGGCTTGCTTAAAAATACCCGCAATTGCAGCCGAGCCTGACAAATATATTTCAAAGTCACTACTATCAAACCGCTTCATAATTTCCTGTGTTTTTGCAATTATTTCATCATTTTCAGCATCGGTTAGATAAGGCCTCTGGCCACCCCCGACATCGGAATCAAACTCAAGGCCGTCATCAAACTCAAGGCCGTCATCAAACTCAAGGCC
>JAPYSK010000013.1:0-29581 GCA_029936515.1 Candidatus Thioglobus sp. | reverse complement strand
CCTCTTCATTAAATAAGTTGTTATTCGAGTATGTTTCTGTGTCTATCGTAACAGTGGTCATTGTGAAGTCTTCACTGTACAAATAATTTTCATAAAGACTGTTATTTACGACTGTGGCTTTAAGCTGTTCTAAGTCTTCCCAGGTTTCAGGCAGGCTATCAATTAAGGGCTCAACAATTAGTTCGCCCTCAATTCCGTATGTGTTTCTAGCGTTTATTAACGAATCTATGTCCTTTATATTGGGAAGCTCGCTCTCCAGTGTGCTATGAAAACTTTCAAGCTTTTTAAGAAAATTTAGATCAAAAATATTATCAGTTTTAACAGCGATCATTAACTTCTCGTCTCTGCCAAACTGATCCCTAAAGAGGTCATACTCAACGCGCATTGGGTCTGTCTTATGCAAAAACCCTTCCGTAGTTGTGTCTATCTTTAGCGCTGGTAATTGTGAACTAAGTGCGGCCACAAAAAGGGCTATAACTAGGATTGTTTTTTTCGCATTATCAAAAAGCCAATCCGAAAATAACTCAATTTTTGTTTCAGTTCTTGTACGCCAGTTCATTTTTCAAGTTGATGGTTAGAATTAGAATATTTAAATATATAGGGGCCGTATTAATTTATTTAAAGCTCCGATATTATAAGGCACTTAAAATAACTTGTTGGCGAGAAACCCTAACTAAATAATATTTTCTTGCTTAGTTTAATAAATTGAATTATCATTCATTTTTCTATTTTTATTGGTGGACTAACATAATGAGGCGAGGTCGTGGAAAAGTCAGTAGAGAGGTTTCTAGTTTTCAGCAAGCACCTTATAAGCAAAAAAGCAACCCTTTCCAGCCTATGTCGATTTTTTCTGAGGATGAGATTGAGTCTATTCATGAGGCATCATTAAAAGTCTTGTGTGAAACTGGAATTGACATCCAGTCTCCCCGCGCAGTTGCTATTCTTAAAAGAGAAGGCGCCATGATTGATGGTGATGGAAGGAGAGTGCGCTTTGACCCCGATTTTGTTATGGAAAAAATAGCCACTACACCAAGTAAGTTTAAACTTCATGGTCGGCGCAAAGACAGGCACGTTGCAATTGGCGGAAGAAGTGTTGTAAATACAATGGTATCAAGCGCGCCTAATGTTTCTGACCTTGATAGAGGGAGGATTTTAGGCAATTTTGAAGACTACTCTAATTTAATAAGACTTGGAGAAATCCTAAACACTGTGCACGCACTTGGTGGATACCCTGTTGAGCCTTGCGATATTGATGTTCGCGTACGTCATTTACACGCAGTCTCAACTGCAACTCGCCTTTCCACAAAGCCGCTTTTTGGTTATGCAATTGGAAGCGAAAGAATGCTTGATGCTATTGAAATTATTCGTATTGGAAGGGGGATTAATGTAGAAACTCTTCTAAAGGAGCCTTCAATTACTACTGTCGTAAATGCGAACTCACCGCTGGTTTATGACAAAGCTCTTTTAGAGGGAGCAATTGAAATGGCCGAACACAATCAACCTGTTATTTATACTCCATTTACGTTGGCCGGAGCAATGGCGCCAATCACGGTCGCAGGAGCTCTAGTTCAGCAAAATGCTGAGGCTCTTGCTGGCCTTGCTTTTCATCAATGCGTTAAACCCGGCGCACCGGCTATGTATGGCAGCTTTACCTCCAATGTTGATATGAAATCAGGCTCTCCAGCATTTGGAACCCCTGAGTATGCCCAAGCAACAATTGCCAGCGGACAGTTAGCTAGAAAATACAAAATTCCGCTTCGCGCGTCTAACGCTAATGCATCCAATGCTCCTGACGAACAATCAGTGTATGAATCACAAATGTCTCTATGGGCTTGTCTACTAGGTCAAGTAAATTTTATTTTGCATGGTCATGGATGGATTGAGGGAGGCTTATGCGCGTCTTATGAAAAAGTTATATTGGACGCTGAAATGAGTCAAATGATGGAGGCTTTCTTACAGCCTGTACAAGTAAATAAAGACACTCTAGGTGTTGATACAATAGCCGAGGTTGGGCCTGCAAGTCATTTTTTTGGTGCAGCTCAAACCATGGAGCGCTATGAAACCGAACACTACAGCCCAATGCTGTCTGACTGGAGAAACTTTGAGTCCTGGAGAGATGCCGGCTCATTTACTGCGGTTCAGCGAGCAAACAAAATATGGAAACAACTTTTAGCTGACTATAAAGAGCCTAAGCTTAGTCTTGAGTCAGAAGAAGAGCTGTCGTCTTTTGTTGAAAAAAGGGTTTCTGAAGGTGGTGCCCCTCCACTATAGCGGCTCTATAACAGCGTCTACCTGTTTGTCTTGGATTTGATTGTTTTTCATTGCCCGCCAAGAAACAAAGAGACCGCTACCAATAATAATAATTAGACCAAGTATGGCCATAAAGTTTGGCACAAAGTCAAAAACAAGATAGCTCAAAATAATAGCAACAACAATCTCAAAATAGTTAAATGGACTTAGTTCAGAGGCACTAGCAAACTCAAAAGCTTTAATAATCATAAAGTGCGATGCAGCTGCAACAAAGCCCATTGCTGCGCCCATTAAGAGCCCTTTTAAATCTGGCGTTACCCATGACGAAATTGCCAACGGGGTCATTATGATTATCCCAACCAGGGCAGAGTAGAATAAAGTGAGAATAGGCGGTGCGCGAAAGGTTAATTTTTTTGTGATAATAATATAAAGTGCATAAGCAACCCCCGCAATTACAGCATACAGCAAGCTTGGCTTAAACTGTTCGCTGTCGGGCTGCAAAACTACTATAACCCCTATAAAGCCTACTAGAACCCCGATTCCAATATATGAGTCGAAGCGTTCCCCTAAAATAAAAGGTGAAAGTGTAGCAACAACCAGGGGCGAAATGAACAATAAGCTAAGCGCATTGGGAATTGGATTGGTTTTAATTGCTGCAAAAAAGAACAAGGTGGCAAGGGTTAACATTAAGCCTCGTAGTGCCTGTAAGCCTGGGTTTTCAGGCATCTTCCACCACCTAATTTTTTGCCACAAAATAACTGGAAGTAGCCAAAAAGCATGAAAGAAAAATCGCGTCCAAGTAACCTGCATTACAGGATAGTCTTCACTTAAGATTTTGGCAAAAACATCAAGAAACGGAACGACGCTCATGCCGCAAAGCATAAATCCTATACCTTTTAGTAGCTTTTTATTGGAAAGGTTCATCGCGCTGTCCTTAAGAAACAATGCTGATTGTACAATAAGAACTGCAATGATCAAGTATTAATGTTAAACACCCATACCTCTGGCGCAGTTTTAGTTAAACAGCTCGCTTACTGTTCTAACCTTTATTTCATTATCGGGGGAAATTTGTCCATCAAGCATAAAAATTGAGTTTTCAAGCCCTACCTTAATTCTTCCACCAAGACTGATGGCGTGTTAACAATTTCTGGAATTGACAGCGGCACCGCAGGATGGTCTTCTTTCTTTTTTCTTGCGACATCAGGCGAGACCATTAATTCTGACAATTCGTTTGGCTGATAAAAAGGCACTTTTTCTCCTTGATCTGCTCTACATTAATTAGGCATATGGGCTTGTACAATAAAACTAAGCAAGAGAGTGGTGCCGTCGGACGGAGTCGAACCGTCACAGCTTGCGCTACAGCCCCCTCAAGGCTGCGTGTCTACCAATTTCACCACGACGGCTTTGATTAGTTGCTTGGTATTTCGCTTGTATTAGAGTCGGCAGAATCATCGCTCATAGTATTTTCAGACATAATGCTTTGCCCTGAGTCTGAAGCAACTCTTTCGGTTGTTGCAAAATATGCAAGACTAATACTAGTAACAAAAAACCCAATTGCTATGACTGCTGTTAGTTTGTATAAGAACGAGTGCGCTCCTCGCGCGCCAAAAACAGAGCCTGCAGCGCCAGAACCAAAAGCAGCGCCAGCATCTGCCCCCTTGCCATGCTGAATTAAAATAAGCCCAACAAGCCCCAAAGCCAATAATACATGGGCCACTAAAATTATTTGAAATGTCATATTAACCTGCCTTACAAATATGTAAAAAATCTTCCGCTTTAAGTGCCGCGCCGCCAATTAAACCACCGTCAATGTCGGGACATGCTATCAACTCATTAGCATTTCCAGCATTCATACTACCGCCATATAAAATTGGTGTAGTTTGTGCAATTGTTTCATTGTTTTCTCCTAAAAGACTGCGAATAAACAAGTGC
Organism: Candidatus Thioglobus sp.; assembly: GCA_029936515.1. GTDB lineage: Bacteria > Pseudomonadota > Gammaproteobacteria > PS1 > Pseudothioglobaceae > Pseudothioglobus. The sequence continues at coordinate 25,399 of JAPYSK010000013.1, read as the reverse complement.
ACTGATTGTGCCTGTTCAGGGCTTGCTGTAACCCCTGTACCAATAGCCCATACCGGCTCATAAGCAACAATAATATTATTAAAAACGTTGATGCCTACTAGCTCAATAACAGCATTAATTTGCTCAGCAACAACAGACTCTGTTTTTCCGCCCTCTCTTTGCTCTAATGATTCTCCAACACAAAGAAGGGGCGTTAGGCCTGCCTCTAAAGAAGCTTTAACCTTCTCAGCAACAATAGCGCTTGTTTCACCATAAATGCTTCTTCGCTCAGAGTGTCCAACAATAACATGCTTTGCGCCAAAGTCCTTAATCATACTTGCGCTTACCTCTCCAGTAAATGCGCCCGATTCATTTATATTGAGATTTTGAGCTCCAAGCCTAATTTCACTACCTACAATCAAAGACTCAACCTGCGATAAATAAGGAAAAGGTGCGCACACTAAAACTTCTGATTTAACGCCGTCCATCCCAGACAAAATACCCGCAATTAGTTTTTTAACAGACTCTTTGCTGGCGTTCATTTTCCAGTTTCCGGCAACAATGGTTTTACGCATACTTTTCGCGACTAATAAAAAGAGGGCAATGTTACGCTAAAATACCAAAAAAATCAATTGGCAGCGCCCCTTGCTTAGCTATTTTTAATAAATTTAATTTTGCTTAAGTTGTCGCATTTCACGCATAAAAATCGCCTTCTCAATTTCTTGCTCCGAAAACTCAAAGTTTTCAGCCGCAAGGTGTCCTGAAAAAATAGCATCAGCTATAAGGCCTGGAGCCTCAGCGTATGTTGAGAGGTCAGAGCTAGGATGTATCTCAGACTCTTCGGTGCTAACCACGCCCCAACCACCTTTGGCTTTAGTCTCTCTCATTGATGCGTGTGCTTGTGGTCTCAAATGGCCTATGCCAAAACAATGCGGCACCTGATAAAAGCGATTTTTGGTAGCAACGGGGCTAATTTTAACTGACTCAAACAGGACGATATATGGATTTTTTTCATTATATTGCTCAATACTTAATTAAGAATTATTCTGTTACAGGCTTTGGTTATCTTTTACTCATTACAGGTATCATTAGTATATCATTTTCATATTTGCCCTTACCTTATTATGTCTCAAACCTGGGTCCAGTGCTTAGACTCTCTAAAAAACTCTCTGCCGTTAGGTGAGTTTAGTGTTTGGGTTAAGCCACTAAAAGTCATTGAAAAAAACGAAACATTAACCCTTCTTGCGCCAAGCGCCTCTGCACTAAAATATATAAACAATCACAAAAACATTTCTACCGCGATTACTCTTACTGTAGCTGATTACGATCGAAAACTAAAGGTACGATTTGGAGTTGTAGCCTCAGCAAAAAAACTGGCCGAGCAAAAAAAACACCACACCACACCCCTCTTTCCTGAATATACATTTGACAATCTGGTATTAGGCAGCGCCAACCAGGTTGCTGCTGCTGCAAGCAGACAAATTGCTGAAAAAATTGGCTCCTCTCCGTACAATCCGTTTATTATTTATGGTGAGTCTGGCCTTGGAAAAACACACCTAATGCAAGCAGCTGGGCACCTTGCTTTAGAAAAAAACCCCGCCGCTAAAATTATCTATGTTCCCTTAATGGATTTTGTTAGAAACATTACAACCAGCTTAAGACACAATACCATTGAAAATGTTAAACTTTTTTATCAGTCCGCAGACCTATTGTTAGTTGATGACATTCACCTAATAGCAGGAAAAGACAAATCACAAGAGGAGTTTTTTCACATTTTTAACTTTTTGTTTAGCACAAAAAAACAAATCATATTTACCTGTGATCAACCGCCAAAAAATATTAAAGACCTAGAGAATAGACTTAAAACTCGTTTCTCTCAAGGCCTTAATTTACAACTTTCTCCACCAGAACTTGAAATGCGTGCGGCAATCTTGTTAAAAAAATCACAAAACACTCAAATTTCTTTAGGCCTCAGTGAAGATATTGCACTTTTTATTGCGAGTCATGTTGTGTCGAATGTTCGAGACCTAGAGGGGGCGCTGTTAAAACTAAAGGCCTTTGTAGACTTTTCAAGAATTGACCACTCTTTTATAACCAAAGATGTTGTTGAGGGGGCGCTTGGCGACCTTATCAAGCCTCAAAAAAGATTTGTTGAAATAAACGAGGTGCAAAAAATCGTTAGTAAGTATTACGGCATTACTGTTTCTGACCTTGTTTCTAATTCACGCAAGCAGCACTTGGTTAGGGCGCGGCAAATGGCGATTTATTTGTGCCACAACCTAACCTCTCTTTCGCTAGCAAAAATTGGACAAAATTTTGGAAACAGGGACCACTCTACCGTTCTTTACTCTTGCGAAAAATTAAGAAAACTTATAAAAACAAATGAAGAAATAAAAAACGATATTGAGAACATTAAAATTAAAATTACTAACTTATAAACAAGATATTAAAAGTTGTACTGTTGGTAATTACTAAAACATCTTATAATTAACGCAATAATTAACAATTATTCATAATAAAATGTTTAGATACTAACAAAATTTTCACTATGTAAAGCGCTGATAGTATTTAAAAAAACTAAGTAACTAACAATAAAAACACATACTAATAACAATAATAATTAATTTAATAAGACAAGCAGCCTATGAACACTGAACTGAGCGTAGAAGAATTAATTGAACCATTACAAACTGTAATTGGTGTTGTTGAAAAAAAACAAACACTCCCAATACTTTCACACGTATTAATCCAACTAAAGGAACAAACACTTACACTTACAACAACCGATATGGAGTTGGAAATCAGTGCATCTAATAAAATAAAAAGCAAAGAAGAGGTTACTTTTACAATATATGCAAAAGATTTAATAGATATTGTTAGAAAACTACCCGAGAAAACTCAAATTAAGTTTAAGATTGAGGAATCGAAAATCTATTTAAATGCAAATAAAAACACCTTTGAACTTAACACCTTTAACCACCTAGACTTCCCAGCTCTACCAAAAACACAAAACACAAGTGTTATCAAAATCAAGCAAGATAGTCTAAAAGAATTAATAGAAAATACGAGTTTTTCAATGGGCAACCAAGATATTAGGGCGTATCTAAATGGTTTGTTTTTTGAACTTAACAAAGATTCACTTACAGTCGTTGCCACTGACGGGCATCGCCTTTCAATCGGAGAGGTGAAACAAAACAACGACCTTGAAGAAAGAAAAACAGTGATCTTGCCAAGAAAAGCAGTTCTTGAACTAACAAAACTTCTTAATAAAAGCACACAAGACACTGCCGAAATACATTTGTCGGATAATTATTTTTCACTGATTGATACAAACACAAAAATAATCAGTCGATTAATCGATGGAAACTTTCCAAACTATAAACAAGTAATGCCGACTGATTTTAGCAATACGATTATTATTGATAGGATGGATTTTCTGTCAAGCCTACAACAAGCATCAATTTTTGTTGACGAGAGAACCAAGGGTGTAAAACTTGTTTTTCGAGACGACAAACTAAGTATTTTTTCACACTCAGAAAGAGGAAGAGCGGAAACCCAACTAGAGGTAACAAAACAAGAAAAAGAGCTCGAGATCGCCTTTAATATTCACTACCTGATCTCCATCTTAGAGAAACTCACAACAACAAAAATAAACATGGTTATACCTGGTGGTGAAAACAAATCTTGTTTGTTAAGTGCTACCGATGACGAAAGCTATCAATACATAGTTATGCCAATGAGAATCTAAACAGCAACCGTAAATGGCAATTATTGAAAAGCTGCACATTCTTAGGTTCAGAAATTTAGACAACCAATACTTAGAACTAAATAAAAACATAAATCTGTTTATTGGCTCTAATGGACAAGGAAAAACAAATCTCATTGAGAGTATTTATTATCTCGGACACAACCGCTCTTTTAAGACAAAAAACATAAAAGATGTTGTTCCGTTTGAAGAAGATTTTTTACAAATTAAAGCGGTAGTGGACGATGTTAGTGTTTCACTCAAAAAATCTAAACATAAAAGTGAGATTATATTTGATGATACAAAGATTTCTAGTAACAGCAAGCTAACTCACATTCTACCAACTCAAGTTATTTCACCGGATCGGGGTTTTGTGATAGGGGGAACCCCAAAACTAAAAAGATCTTATCTTGATTGGGGTGTTTTTCACGCAAACAAAGATATGTTAAAAACATATAAATCATATAACAAGGCTTTAAAAAATATTAACACACTATTGTCAAGCAACAACCCCAACCAAGTGGAAGAGTGGTTGTCTCAAATAGCCACCCTTTCTGTTAAAATATCATTAGCTAGAAATAATTATATTGAAAACCTAAAAGCAACACTAAGAAAAGACTTGTTAAGTCCAATGTTAAGTCTTATTGACGTAAACAAGGGATTTAATTTTACTTTTCAATCGGGATGGACAAAAGATGTTGACTATCTAAACAAGAGTGAAATTTATAACTATTTGATAAAAAACAAACACCTGTTTTTTAAAAACAAACACCTAAGTTATGGGCCACACAAAGCAACCCTTGATTTCTTTTTTGATGAAAAAAACGAAAACCACTTTTCAAGGGGTGAGCAAAAAAAACTTTCTACTGTTTTTTGGATGCTCCAAGTTCTTTTTTTAGTCGAAATAGGGGTTAAACCGATTGTATTAATTGATGATATTTCCTCTGAGCTCGATCAAAACAAAATTAATGAAACACTAAGTTTTTTAACACAGCTTGATGTTCAAATCTTTATAACAGATATAGGCAATAAAGAACTACCACTGGATACAAAAAAAACATCAACTTATCATATAAAAAAAGGCGTTATATATAACAACTAACACTGTTTTTTTGTTTTCCAATGGAAAATAAGGGCGCTTGAATTAACAGATGAATAGGCTGAAAAGTTAGTGCACGTGGTATAATAAATTTATTTTTAATAGGCCCTCATGACTGAAGAATATCAAGCCTCTAATATTAAGGTTTTAAAGGGCCTTGATGCTGTTAGAAAGCGACCTGGGATGTATATTGGCGATACCGATGACGGAACCGGTTTACACCACATGGTTTTCGAGGTGGTTGATAACTCGATCGATGAAACGTTAGCAGGACATTGCACAAAAATTGAGGTTGTTATTCACGACGATGACTCTATATCGGTGACTGACGATGGAAGAGGCATACCTGTTGATATACATCCGGAAGAAAATGTTTCTGCAGCTGAGGTTATTATGACTGTTCTTCATGCGGGAGGAAAGTTTGACGATAACTCGTACAAGGTTTCTGGTGGGCTTCATGGTGTAGGTGTTTCTGTGGTTAATGCCTTGTCCGAAACCCTACGTTTGACTGTTTATAGGGCTGGAGAGATTTATGAACAAGACTATGTTCTTGGTGTTCCAGTCGCTCCAATAAAGACAACTGGAAAAACTGATAAAACCGGTACAACTATTCGCTTTAAACCAAGTGTGAAGATTTTTGCACAGACGGTTTTTAAGTTTGAAACACTAGCAAATCGTCTTAGAGAGTTGTCTTTTTTAAACTCAGGTGTTCATATTGAAATCAAGGATCTTCGTACAGATAAAAAAGAAGTTTTTTCTTATGAAGGAGGATTGTCTGCTTTCGTCGAGCACCTTAATAAATCCAAAAACCCCATTCATAACGACATAATTATAATAGCCACGGAAAAAAACGATATTGTTGTAGATGTTGCACTTCAGTGGAGCGACTCTTATCAAGAAAGCGTGTATTGTTATACAAACAACATCCCTCAAAGAGATGGTGGGGCTCATTTAGCCGGCCTTAGGGCCGCCATTACTAGAACACTTAATAGTTTTATTGATTCCTCTGGTTTGGCAAAAAAAGAAAAAGCCGCCATTACTGGAGAAGATACTAGAGAGGGGCTTACTGCTATTTTATCTATTAAGGTTCCTGACCCTAAATTCTCATCACAAACCAAGGACAAACTGGTTTCCTCTGAGGTCAGGGCGCCCGTTGAGTCATCTGTAAATGAAAAATTGAGTGAGTATCTGCTTGAAAATCCAACACAAGCCAAAATTATTGTTGGCAAAATATTTGAGGCCTCTAGAGCAAGAGATGCCGCCAGAAAGGCTCGAGAAATGACACGACGCAAGGGTGCCCTTGATATTGCAGGATTACCAGGAAAGTTGAGCGACTGTCAAACCAAGGACCCGGCTGAATCTGAAATTTTTTTGGTAGAGGGCGACTCTGCTGGTGGGTCTGCAAAACAAGGAAGGGATAGAAGAACGCAAGCTATTTTGCCACTTAAAGGCAAGATATTAAATGTTGAAAAAGCACGCTTTGAAAAAATTCTATCTTCTCAAGAGGTTGGCACGCTTATTACGGCCCTGGGTTGTGGAATTGGCGCAGAAGAGTACGATATTGAAAAGCTAAGATATCATAAAATAGTTATTATGACTGATGCCGATGTTGATGGAGCCCATATTAGAACCCTGTTGTTGACTTTCTTTTATCGCCACTATCCCGAGCTGGTTAAAAACGGCTATTTATATATTGCTCAACCACCTCTTTATAAGATTAAAAAAGGCAAACAAGAGCGATACTTAAAGGACGATTCTGAGCTTAATGATTATCTTCAGCAGGAAGCGATTCACGATGCAAGTTTGTTTGTTAGTAAAGATGCTCCTGCCATTGAGGGTGTGGCCCTTGAAAAAACTGTTTCTAGGTATTATAAAACAATGGAAATTATCGAAAAACTTGGGACAAAATATAACGAACCTCTATTAAAAGCCACCCTTGGAATGCCAAAGGCAAACATAAAAGACGCGAAAAAGATGAATGAGTGGTGTCTTAATCTTCAGGGAAAAATGAATAAACTTAGTTCAATGTCAGAAGAGCACAAAGTTGAGTTTAAAAATAACGAAGTTTGTTACTCTATGACATCGTATGGAGTAGAGGTTTCTTCAACGCGCTTTGACGAGAGTTTTTTTACCTCTAAAGACTATAAAAAAATTGAAAAATACTCTGACGAGATTGAGGCTATGTTTGGAGAAGAGAGTTATATCCAAAAAGGCACTAAAGAGATAAAAACGTCAAATTTTTCTTCTGTAATTAATTTCTTACTGAATGAGGCGCGAAAAGGCCAAGGATTTCAAAGATATAAGGGTCTTGGCGAAATGAACCCTGATCAGCTTTGGGACACCACAATGAACCCCGAGACACGGACCATGCTTCGAGTTAAAATCGAAGATGATATTGCCACAAATGAAGTTTTTACAACTTTAATGGGAGATGAGGTTGAGCCAAGAAGGAACTTTATTGAGGACAACGCTCTAAGGGTCGATAATTTAGACTTTTAATTGACCAAAACTCTCGGTGATTTAAATTCAAGCAGTTATGAATTTAATTAATAATAAGCGGTGCTAATTTGTAAGATAATAATTTAAGTTTCTTATAATATCGAAAGTTATGTCTAAAAAACATCCAGTGATTGCTATAACAGGCTCTTCAGGCGCCGGCACATCTAGTGTTAAAAATGCATTTAACCACTTGTTTGAAAGGGTTGGCGCTAAGCCGGTTGTTATTGAAGGCGACAGTTTTCATCGTTATGACCGTGAAAAGATGAAACGCGTCATGGAGAAGAAAGAAAAAATTGGAAATAAATACTTTAGCCACTTTGGTCCAGAGGCAAACCTTTTTGATGAACTAGAAAAAACCTTTAAAGATTACGGCGAAAAAGGGCACTGTAAGCGGCGCTATTATATTCATACAGATGAAGAGGGAGCTTCGTTTGGAAAAAAAGCGGGTGAATTTACACCTTGGGAGGATGTTGGAAGAAACAGTGACCTTCTTTTTTATGAAGGGCTTCATGGTGGCGTAAAAGATGGCTCTATAGATGTTGCTCAATATGTTGATTTGTTGATTGGAGTTGTGCCAGTTGTTAATTTAGAGTGGATTCAAAAAATTCATAGAGATAAAGAACAAAGAGGTTATTCTGCCGAGGCCACTGTAGACACAATTCATAGAAGGATGTGGGACTATATTAACTATCTCACTCCGCAGTTCTCAAGAACACACATTAACTTCCAGAGGGTTCCCACTGTTGATACCTCAAACCCATTTATTGCTAGAGATATACCAACACAAGACGAAAGTTTTGTGGTGGTTCGATTTCAAGATCATAAATATTGCGATTTTGTTTACCTTCAAGACATGGTGGCAGGGTCGTTTATGTCGCGCCCAAACACTTTAGTTGTTCCAGGTGGGAAAATGGGTTTTGTTATGGAGTTAATTTTAAGAGAGCAGATAGAAAAAATGCTAAATAAATAAATACCACTAAAAGTGCAGAGTTATTCGATAACTACATTTATTAGTTTATTTGGCACTACGATTACCTTCAATATGGTTTTTCCATCCGTAAATTTAGCAACCCTTTCGTCAGCAAAAACAAGTTCTTGAATTGTTTGATTTTCAGAGTCTACTGGAGCCATTAGTTTTGCCCTTAGTTTTCCGTTAACCTGAACTATGATTTGAACCTCGTCTTGTATAAGGGCTGATTCATCAACACTTGGCCAGAGGACATCCACCATAGCTTCTTTTTTGCCAAGCAATAACCACAAATGATGACAAAGATGAGGAATTACAGGGTTAAGACACTTTAACATAATCTCAATTGATTCTTGTCGAACCAGCAACCCTTGGGTAGACTCATCTGAAAATCTAGAAAGCGTATTGTTAAGCTCCATCATAGTTGCTATAGCGGTATTAAAAGAGTGCCTTCTTCCAAAATCATCGCCAACTTTTTTTAATGCTTGGTGTGTTTTTTGTCTTAACTCTTTTTGGATATTGTTTAATGAGTCGACCTCAAGGGTAGAGACGTCTTGCTCTTTTTTATCCTCAATGAAGCCAGCAACAAGCCGATAAAACTTGTTAATAAATCGATAGGCCCCTTCAATTCCAGTATCTGACCATTCAAGATCTTGAGTTGGGGGCGCTGCAAATAATATAAAAAGTCGAGCAGTGTCTGCCCCATATTTTTCTATCATTTCTTGAGGGTCAACGGTGTTTCCTTTCGATTTACTCATTTTTGCGCCGTCTTTTAAAACCATTCCCTGTGTTAAGAGATTTGTAAATGGCTCGTTGCTAGTTATAATTCCTTCATCTCGGAGTAGCTTCACAAAAAACCTAGAGTAAAGAAGATGCAAAATAGCGTGCTCAATACCACCAATGTACTGGTCTACAGGCAGCCAATAATTAGCACGCTCGTCTAGCATTGCTTTATTTTGATCCACGCAAGTGTATCTCGCAAAATACCAGGAGGATTCAAAAAAAGTATCAAATGTGTCAGTTTCTCTTTGTGATGGTGAGCCGCATTTTGGACAGGATGCATTATAAAACTCAGGTATTTTCATTAATGGAGAGCCAACACCGCTCACCTCAACATCCTCAGGAAGCCTAACAGGTAAGTCTTCAAGGTCTACAGGAACAGCTCCACACTTATTGCAATTAATTATTGGTATTGGGCAGCCCCAATAGCGCTGTCTTGAAACGCCCCAATCACGCAGCCGGTAGTTAGTTTTTAGTTTTCCAAGTTTTCGATTAGAGAGGTTTTGGCCTATTGCTTCAAACGCTTGATCGAAGTTCATTCCATTGAACTCACCAGAGTTAATAAGAACTCCTTTTTCAACAAACGCTCCCTCACTAGTATCAACTAATCCTCCTTCTGGAGAAATAACATCAACCATAGGGATGTTGTATTTTTTTGCAAATTCGTAGTCTCTTTGGTCATGAGCTGGTACGCTCATAACGGCTCCAGTTCCATAACCCATTAGAACAAAGTTTGCAATCCAAATGGGCACAGCCTCACCGGTTATTGGATGGAGACAGGACAGGCCTGAATTAATACCTTTTTTTTCCATGGTTTCCAGCGCAGCCTCCGAGGTTTCCATTTTTTTGCATTCGTCAAGAAACGCGTTGATTGTTTCGCTGTTCTGGCCTGCTTGAATTGCCACAGGATGCTCTGCGGCTATAGCAAGATAGGTAACTCCAAGTAACGTATCAGGCCTTGTTGTGTATACACTTAAGGCATCATCATTATCTAATTTAAATTCGATATCAAGGCCAACAGACTTACCAATCCAATTTGTTTGCATCATCTTTACAGCATCTGGCCAGCCACTAAGTTTTTCTATATCTCTAAGCAACTCATCAGCGTAATCAGTAATCTTCATATACCACTGAGAGATCTCTTTCTTTTCAATAGGTGCCCCTGATCGCCAACCACAGCCCTCAACAACTTGCTCGTTTGCAAGAACTGTTTGGTCAACAGGGTCCCAGTTTACAACTGCTTTTTTCTTGTAAACAAGGCCTTTTTCAAAAAGCTTCACAAAAAACCATTGCTCCCAACGGTAATACTCTGGATGACAAGTCGCTAGCTCCCTAGTCCAGTCATACCCAAATCCTAGCTGAACCAATTGACTTTTCATGTGTTCAATGTTTTCATATGTCCAGCCTGCAGGCGGAACTTGGTTTTTTATGGCCGCATTTTCTGCAGGAAGCCCAAACGCATCCCACCCAATTGGCTGCATAACATTTTTGCCAAGCATTTTTTGGTATCTTGAGATGACATCACCGATACTGTAGTTTCGAACGTGGCCCATGTGGAGCTTTCCAGATGGATATGGCAACATTGAAAGGCAAAAATACTTTTCCTTTGTTTCGTCCTCTACGACAACAAAAGAGCTGTTTTTATCCCAATATTGTTGTGCTTCTAGCTCTATTTTTTTGGCATTATATTCGTATTGCATTGTGAAGGTTTATTTGTGTGTTTAGTTAAGTTGAAGAGATCCTACCAAAGAGTCTAAATTTTTCAGATTATGCTCTTCTAGGTATTGGCTTATCCCTGAGTTTATTTTTGTACAAACCAAAGGATCATAAAAAAGAGCAGTCCCAATTCCCACAGTATCTGCTCCGGCAATAATAAACTCTATAGCATCTTTTGCTGAAACGATGCCACCTTGCCCTATTATAGGGACATTATGTTTCTTGCTAACCTGATAAACTTGGTGAACTTTTAACAGGGCAATGGGCTTTATTGCAGGGCCAGACAGACCGCCCCGATTGTTACCAATAACAGGCTTTTTAGTTTCGACGTCAACAGCCATTCCCATTACCGTGTTGATTACAGCTAAACCGTCACTCCCTGCCTCGATACACCGTACCGCATTTGCTGCAATATCGGTTTGATTAGGCGAAAGCTTTGTAATGATTGGTTTTGTAGTGTTCTTCCGACATATTTCAACAACCCTAAAAGACATTTCAGGGTCATTTCCAAACGCAACGCCACCTTCTTTAACATTAGGACATGAAATATTAATTTCAATTGCATCAATATCAGTATTGTCAAAATGTTTGGCAATTTCGCCGTATTCTTCAACGCTTGAACCGGAAATATTGATAATAAATTTTGTTTCGTTTTTATCTAGGCCTGGCATAATTTCATCTATAACAGTTTTTGTTCCTGGGTTTTGAAGTCCAATAGAATTAAGCATCCCGTTGGGCGTTTCCGCTAATCTGTGAAGCTTGTTGCCTAAGCGTGGCTCGAGCGTGGTGCCTTTTAGGCACACTGCACCAATATCAGAGTTTGAAAAGCCCTTAATTCGAGTGTATTCCTCTCCAAAGCCAACACACCCAGAAAGCAAAATGATTGGTGAGTTAAGAGACATCCCACAAAAACTTGTTTGAAGATTGTTTTGCATTGACGCCATTATACTTTTATGATGACTTTGCAGACATTAAGTTCGGCTAAAATGTTGCCATGAACGGAGTTTTTATTACTGGCAGCAATACAGATGTTGGAAAAACTACTGTAGGTGTAGAAATTATTAGGCATCTAAGTAAGACTCGAAAAGTCAAAGTTCGAAAACCTGTTGAAACAAATTGTCAGCTTATTAATGAAACCTATGCTCCTAAAGATGCTATAGCCCTCAATGAATTATGTCCTGAGCCAGAGCCACTTAGTGTTGTTTGTCCATATTGTTTTGAGCTTGAGGCTAGTCCCGAGGAGGCAAGTTCGCATGACGGCACTACGCTCAGTATTGATGACCTAGTAAGTGCTTGTAACGCCGATACTGAAGACAGTTTTATTGTTGTAGAGGGCGCTGGCGGCCTATACTCGCCTATAGCAGACGCATCTCTTAATTCAGATCTTGCAAAGCGGCTTCAAGTGCCGATTGTGATAGTGATCCGTGATGAGCTCGGCGCAATCAGCCAAGCGCTTTTAACTATTGAGGCTGCTAAGAAAAACAAGCTAAGCGTTTCCTGCGTTGTTTTAAATGAAATTCAAGCCAATAATCTTGGTAACAAAGAGGCTCTTACGGCATACACCAAAATCCCAATTGTTTCTTTTTCTAAAAAAAACCTAGAGCTTTTTTACTCTGAAATTGAAGGTTTAATCTAAGATAGTTAGGTTCGGTTTTTTGGCCTCTTGTGATGGGGCTTCTGGCTTATCAAAGAACATGCCTTCTCCATTCTCTTGCGCATAAATAGTAAGAACCGCATCACAAGGAACAATAACTTGCTGTGACTTTCCGTTAAATCTTGCTTTAAAGCTAATAGAGTCATTGGTTATTGCACGCCCTACCGTTGCAGATGAACTGATATTCAAAACAATCTTTCCTTCTTTTGCAAGACCTTCTGGAACAAGAGTGCCATTTTTTTCACAATTTACCAATACATGAGGTGTTAGGCCAGAGTCCTCAATCCAATCACAGTATGCTCGGATTAGGTAGGGGACAACGCCAGACATAAGAGCTTTTAATTAAAATCCTTTTCAGCAAAAGTGAGGCTTTCATGAAAGCCCTCTTTTTCAAACAAACTATTTGCATAGGCAGTAATTGGCATTGCTTTTTCGCCTAAAGATATTCCCAGAAGATCAAGGCGCCAGAGTATTGGCGCGATACATACATCAACCAATGTCATTGTTTCGCTTTTAAAGTATGGCTTGTGAGAAAACAAGGGCAATAGCTCTATAAGATTTCCATTAAGAGTTTTTCTTGCTGCATTGGCGTCTTTCTTGCCTCCATTAAGAATGGTATTAACAAGTTCATACCAGCAACCCTCTGCTCGAGTAAAGCGATATATTAGGAGCCTTTTTTCAGCCTTTTCAATGGGATCAACAGGCAACAGAGGAGGGAATGGAAAGCGCTCATCTAGATACTCCATAATAACAGAGAGGTCGTATAAAACCATACCTCTGTCAAATAGCGTAGGAAGCGTCTGACAGGGGTTAAGCTCTAAGATCTCTTCAGGCATTTCATCAAGCTTAGCCTCTATAACTTCTCCCTCAATAGATTTATGAGCCATGATAAAACGAACCGCATGTGACTCCAACTCTTGAGAGTGAGAGTAAAGTGTCGTTGAGGCTGGATTAGGTTTAGTTAACATAGTTTTTTCACCAAATAAAATAATAAAATTAGCCTTTCATCTCAGAGAGGCTATAGAGAAAGGATTGTATCAGAAATTAATCACGGGGACGCCAGATACCATATTTGACGTCCTTCCAGTACTCTTTTTTAAGTAAGTAAGTCAAGATAAATAAAATTCCTAGGAATAGCAGCACCCATTTTCCCAACTTCAATCGAATTAGTTTTGCTGGCTCGCCTACATAGTCGAGGAAGTTTGTTATGTCTCTAACATTTTGATCAAAGTTCGCTTCAGTTTGACCCTGCTTTAACGACCATAATACATCCGGCATAGACGCATTAACAAGAACAGAATTGTTAACTCCAAAGATTCTTGACTCGTCTTCATAAAAGCTTCTTAAGTAGGTATAAATCCAATCAGTTCCTTTTGATCTTGCGACCAGAGACAAATCCGGTGGCGTGCCTCCAAACCATTTTGCTGCAGCATCTTCTGGCATTGCAGTTGTAATTGTTTCGCCAAGCTTGTTGCCAGAAAACATTAAATTTTCAGCAACTAATTCGTCACTGAGTCCAAGATCTTCTCCTATGCGATTGTATCGCATAAAGCTAATGGCATGACACCCAGAGCAATAATTCATAAAGAGTTTTGCGCCATTTTGAAGTGAGGCCGTATTTGATATGTCGGTATCTGCATGATCTAGGTGAACCTTACTAGAAGCATGAACATTAAACGAAATAACGATTAGTGATAGAGCTAAATTTATTATAGTATTATTTTTCATTACCTACCCCGTAACCCTTTCTGGAACCTCTTTGGTTTTTCCTATTGAGGTGTACCAAGGCATTAAAATAAAAAATGCAAAATATAGAGCTGTGAAAACACGAGCCAACAGGGCGTTTAAAGGCGTTACTGGCTGCACACCAAGCCACCCTAACATAATAAAACTAATAACAAAGACACCAAGTGCCCACTTATATATAGGGCTGCGGTAGCGAATAGACTTAACAGGGCTTCTATCTAACCACGGCAAAGCAAACAAGATTACTATCGCTGCTCCCATTGCTAAAACGCCCGGAAACTGTGATCCGAACATCGGCGGAATAGCCCTTAGAACTGAGTAGAACGGCGTTAAGTACCATAGGGGCGCAATATGCTCTGGGGTTTTAAGTGGGTTTGCCTCAATGAAGTTTGCATGCTCAAGGAAGTACCCATTAAGGGCAGGCGCGTAGAATACGACGGCACAAAGTAACCATAAAAATGCTACCACACCCATAATATCTTTTACGGTGTAATAGGGGTGAAAAGGAATCCCATCCTTAGGTATTCCGTCCTTGTCTTTGTTTTTCTTTATTTCAATGCCATCCGGGTTGTTAGAGCCAACAGCATGAAGTGCGACGATATGTAAGAAGACAAGCACAACTAAAATTAGAGGCAGTGCAATTACATGTAAAGAAAAGAATCGATTTAAGGCGGCATCTCCTACTGCATAATCCCCTAAAAGCCAAACCAAAAGGTCAGGGCCAATAACCGGAACCGAGCCAAACAAAGAGATAATTACTTGTGCGCCCCAAAATGACATTTGACCCCATGGCAAAACATAGCCAAAAAAAGCCTCCGCCATGAGAGCAACATAAAGCACCATTCCCAGTATCCATATTAATTCCCTCGGGCCTTTATAAGAACCATAAAGAAGGGCGCGATACATGTGAAGATAAATTACGATAAAAAATGCCGAAGCGCCTGCTGAGTGAAGATAGCGTATTAGCCAGCCCCATTCAACATCTCTCATAATATACTCAACAGAGGCAAAAGCATAAGCCGAGTCAGGTTTATAGTGCATGGTTAGAAAAATCCCTGTAACTAATTGCATACCAAGCATTAGCATTGCAAGCCCACCAAAAAAGTACCAAAGATTAAAGTTTCTTGGCGTGTAGTATTCTGCTAAATGCTCGTTAAAAACCTTAGTTAGAGGAAATCGTTGGTCTATCCAGCTTTGTTTATTTTTCATAATGCGCTTTTATGTAATTTCTGGGTCAACGCCAATACGAATAAGTGAGTCTGACACGTATCGGTAAGGGGGTATAACTAGATTGGTTGGAGCAGGAACGCCCGCATAAACTCTTCCGGCTAGGTCAAATTTTGAGCCATGACATGGGCAATAAAAGCCGCCCGGCCAGCTATCACCTCCAAGGTCGGCGGCACCTGGTTCTGGACGGTAAGTAGGCGAACACCCTAGGTGTGTACAAACACCTACAATGACCGCAACACTTTCTTTATTTTTGATAGATCTAAAATTAGACGTTACGTAGCTGGGCTGTTGGTTTTTAGAGTTACCTGTTCCATCAGGGTCGTCCAGACTCTTAATGAGCTCATCTGAGTTAAGAGCGTCAAGCGCTTTTTCATCACGCATAAAAATCCAAACGGGTTTTTTGCGCCATAAAACACGAACAAGTTGGCCCGCTTCAAGCTTTGAAATATCAATATCAATAGGGGCACCAGCAGCCTTTGTTTTTGCTGAAGGCTTCATTGTTGACAAAAAAGGCCAAGCTACAAAGCCAACACCTACAGCACCAACCACGCTAGTTGCCTTGGTTAAAAAGCGCCTTTTCTTTAAGTCTATTGTTTGTTCGGACATAAAAATTTTGAAAGATAATTAGGTAAAAAACCGTACTATTATAATGTAAATGATTGATATTTAAAAGCAAAAAACGACACACACTGACTATTATTTGCTTTTTTCAATTTTTATTGAAACTGATTTGGCGTGCGACAGTCCGTCCACTTGCTGAACGATTGACAGTAGCACCTTTCGTTGTTTCTCAGCGCGGAATGCTACAGAGGCATTTGTCGCCAATAAAGTCACTTTTTGTTCCTCAACTAAACACAACGTGAGGCCATTTAGCTTTGAAGGAAGCGACTTTTGAAAGAGTGAATTTAAATGATTATGCATTTTTGCTTTTTCAAACAACGAGCCCAAACCTCCTGCCGGCTTAAAATTTGTAAGGTTTGTAGTTGTTTTATCTTGCATATATGAGAAAATAGCCCAGTTTTATTAACTATTGTTTTTTGTTACATGAGTATTATAAATAATGTTTTATCAAAAGTCCTTGGGTCTAACAATGAGCGACTTATAAAAAAGTATACTGGACTTGTGGCAAGGACGAGCTCTTTTGAGTCTCAGATGCAGTCTCTTAGTGATCAGGATCTTGCTGATAAGACCAATCAGTTTAGAGAAAGACTTAATAGTAAAGAGACGCTAGATGATATTCTGCCAGAAGCTTTTGCTGTTGTTAGGGAGGCAAGCCAAAGATCTCTTGGCTTAAGGCACTATGATGTGCAGCTCATTGGAGGAATGGTTCTGAATGAGGGCAGTATTTCTGAAATGGGTACAGGAGAAGGAAAAACGCTAGTAGCAACCCTACCTGCATACCTTAATGCGCTAGATGGGAAAGGCGTTCACATTGTGACTGTTAATGATTATCTAGCAAAACGAGACGCCGAATGGATGGGCAAGGTGTTTTCTTTTTTGGGTCTTCAGGTTGGAACAGCGATTTCGGGAATGTCTAGCGAAGAAAAAAAAGCAGCCTACGCTTGCGACATTACCTATGCAACTAATAATGAGCTTGGCTTTGATTATCTTAGAGACAACATGGCTTTTTCCCAAGAGCAAAAAACACAAAAAGCCCTAAACTATGCAATTATCGATGAGGTTGATTCGATCCTAATTGACGAAGCCAGAACTCCACTAGTTATATCCGGCCCAACAGATGACCACGCAGAGGTGTATAGGGCGATAGACAAGATGATTCCTAAATTTACACTTCAAACAGAGACAGGAGAGGGAAAAGAAGTTGTAGTTATAGAGCCAGGCGACTACACTGTTGATGAAAAACATAAGCAGGTTTATCTTTCAGACGACGGGCATGTTAAGGCCGAAGACATGTTAATTGAGGCAGGCGCCTTAGCCGAAGGTTCAAGTCTTTATGACGCTGGCAATATAATTTTGATGCAACACTTAATATCAGGCTTACGCGCCCATATTTTATTTCAAAAAAATGTTGACTATTTAGTTAAAGATGACGAGGTTGTTATTGTAGATGAGTTTACAGGTAGAACCATGGAGGGTAGAAGATGGTCAGAAGGCCTCCATCAAGCAATTGAAGCTAAGGAAAATGTAAGCATTAAGAAAGAAAACCAAACATTAGCCGCTATAACTTATCAGAACTATTTTAGGCTCTATGAAAAACTAGCAGGCATGACGGGTACTGCTGAAACAGAGGCATCAGAGCTTCATGATATCTATGGGCTAGAGGTTGTTGTGGTTCCGCCCAATACAAAATCTTTCCGTATTGACAATTCAGACCTAATATACGGCACAATGGGCGAAAAGCTTGACGCTGTAGTCATTGATATTAAGGAATGTCAAAAAAAACAGCAGCCAGTTTTAGTTGGTACAAGCAGCATTGAAAGTTCAGAGGGCGTTTCAGATCTACTCAAGAAACACAACATTAAGCACGAGGTTCTTAATGCCAAGCAGCATCAACGCGAAGCAGAAATTATTGCAAATGCTGGAGCGCCAGGGGCTGTTACGATTTCAACGAACATGGCAGGAAGAGGAACAGACATTGTCTTGGGTGGAAGGTTGCCAGAAGAGGCCACTGAGTCTGAAAAGAATACGTGGAAAGAAAAACATGAAAGTGTCATTAGTTCAGGAGGGCTTCATATTATTGGCACTGAGCGCAATGAGTCTAGGCGTGTAGATAACCAGCTACGTGGACGCTCTGGCAGGCAAGGAGATATAGGGTCGACGCGATTTTATTTGTCTTTAGAGGACAGCCTGATGAAAATTTTTGCCTCTGAAAAAACCGCTAGCATGATGAAAAAATTAGGCATGAAAGAGGGGGAGGCGCTAGAACATAGTTGGCTAAACAAGACAATTGCAAATGCCCAGAAAAAGGTTGAAGGGATGCACTACGATGCCCGTAAACATCTTCTTGAGTATGACGATGTGGCTAATGACCAGCGTAAGGTAATTTATCAGTTAAGAGACGAATTAATGGGAACTGATGATGTTAAAGATCGCTATGAAATTATTAGAGACAGCGTCATTAGCGACCTGTTTTTTGAGCATATTTCTCCGAAGGTGCTCGAAGAAGACTGGGACATAGAGGGTCTCCATAGTGCTTTAATTCTAGACTATGGAGCTGATATACCAATACAGCAACGTATAGACGATGGCCTCGATGTCGATGAATTATTAAAGATTGTCTTGGAGGGGCTATCATTAGCTCATGAGGCAAAGGAAAATACAATTGGAAGTGAGACAATGAGGGTTTTTGAAAAAGCGGTCATGCTAAGAGCGCTGGACCACCATTGGAAAGAGCATCTTTCAGTTATGGATCATTTGAGACAAAGTGTTAATTTGCGTGGATACGGCCAAAAAAATCCAGTACAAGAATTTAAACGAGAGTCTTTTTCAATGTTCACTCTTTTGCTTGAGATTATTAACATTGAAATGGTTAAAGCTTTGTGCAGTGTCGACGTAGGGCAAAAAAATAATAATCCTGAAGAAACACCAAGAGCCGAAAATCCGCAGAGTAATGGCGTCGCTATTCAGAATAAGAGACCTGTAGTTCAGCGCTCTACAGCAACAAGACGACCAGCAAAGCCTAAAAAAGTTGGAAGAAACGATCCATGCCCTTGCGGCTCTGGAAAAAAATACAAGCGCTGCCATGGTTAAATACTTTTCTTTTTAAAAGGCGCTAACAAGCATATGACTTCAGTAACGCTAACTAAACCCGATGATTGGCACCTACATCTCAGAGATGGCGATGCAATGAAGTCAGTTGTTGGAATGAGCGCTGCACAAATGGGGAGGGCGATTATTATGCCCAACCTTTCTCCGCCAGTAAAAAATTCCGTTCAGGCGAAAGCTTATCGCGAGGAAATTATGAGGGCGCTGCCAAAAGGGACTGGCTTCAATCCTCTCATGGTTCTTTATCTTACAGATAGGACAACCAAGGCTGAAATCCTCGAGGCAAGCAATACCCAAGAAGTGTATGCGGCAAAATTATATCCAGCGGGCGCAACAACTAATTCTAAAAATGGGGTTACAAAGCTAAACAGCATCTATCCAGCGCTAGAGTCTATGCAGGAGGAAGGCATGCCCCTTCTTGTTCATGGCGAGGCGACTGATTCCAATATAGATATTTTTGACCGAGAGGCTGTGTTTATTGACACAACCCTTAGTAGGGTTATAAAAGATTTTCCTGAGTTAAAGATTGTTCTTGAGCACATTACAACAAAAGACGCTGTTGACTTCATTGTTGAAAGCGAAAAAAACATAGCTGCTACAATTACCCCACACCATCTGCTGGCTAACAGAAATCACATGCTTGTTGGGGGAATTAAACCACATTATTACTGTCTCCCTATCTTAAAAAGACAATACCCTCATCAGGATTCTTTGATAGCAGCAGCTACCTCAGGAAACCCAAAGTTTTTCTTAGGCACAGACTCGGCACCCCATGACCAGCACCAGAAAGAATCTGCATGTGGATGTGCGGGCATCTTTAGCGCTCATGCTGCAATCGAGCTTTATGCAGAAGCCTTTGATAGGAGTAACTCAATAGAAAAGCTTGAAGGGTTTTCGTCTATTTTTGGACCAGATTTTTATGACTTACCCCATAATAAAGAAAAAATTACTCTAGAAAAGACCACATGGAAAGTTCAAGATAGCTATGACTTTGCAAACACTACAGTAGTGCCTTTTTTTGCAGGCCTTGATCTTTCTTGGAGGCTCTTAACTTAAGGAAGGCTAGATATATTCTATCCATAAATACAGAAAATATTGCAAAAATAAACCCAGATGAGATAGACTTTCATTCATGAGTTTTGCTTCACAAATAAAGTGTTCAAATAAGAAAAAGTCAAGGAGCTAATGTGTCATCAGGCAGTAAAAAAATTGTTGTCATCGGTATAGTCAGTAATGCCGTAGTCACTTTACTAAAGTTTATCTCTGCATTTGTGACAACTTCAGCTTCAATGATGAATGAAGCTATTCACTCGTTAATGGATACGCTGAACCAGTTGTTTTTATTATTTGGTTTAATCGCCAGTGAAAAAGCGCCCGATCAAGATTACGCTTTCGGCCATCACCAAAAAAAGTTTATTTGGAATTTATGGTCAGCTATTGGGCTTTTCTCAATAGGCTCAGGTCTGGGCTTGTACCATGCTTACCACTCCTACTCAATTATGGGCGAGGTAGAAATTGAGGCTGTCAGCATCAACATCCTTAATTTCAATATTAGCGGCATACTGTTGGCGTTTATTGTTCTGAGCGCATCCTTTGTGATTGAGGGCAACGCTTGGCGCGTGGCGATCAATGAGTTTCGTCAAAGAACCAAAGACATTGATATTTCTGTTGTGCAATATATATCTGAGGCCAAAGATCCAACGTTGGTGGCGATGATCCTCGAAGACAGTATCGCGATGTTTGGTATTTTGCTGGCAATCATCGGTATTTCTCTTTCTTATATCACTGGTGATCCACTTTGGGATATTCTGTTTTCCTCTCTAATTGCCGTTTTACTAGGCATTGCAGCTGTGTTTTTGGGTAGGGTAAATATGATTTATCTGTCTGATATTCGACACCTGGAAATTGAAGAGTCCTTTACAAGTATTTGTAAAGAGCACAGTGAGGTTGAGCTTTGCCACGACGTCAAATCCATTGTGATGGATGAAAACAACATTGTTCTTGTTGCCGAGGTCGAGGTGAGAGAGGAAGCCTTAATAGACAATATCCAAGCTGACATTGAGCAAGAGAGGGCGCAAATATCAGAATATATCGAACTGAGGGATGAGCGTTCTGCAGTATTTGCTACGGTAAGGCGTATTGATTATATTATTGAGGATTTAACCAATCAACTTCAACAAAAACACCCGCAAGTTCAATCGGTTACCATTGAGGTGGGTATCTATAAGGGTTGAAGGGTGAATTCTAGATTACAAAAAATGCCGGATACACTCCCATGGCGTTGCTTAAATTGACCAATCGACATTAGCATCTTTAAAGTACTGCTTGCTATTTTTAACGTCTTTTTTAATTTGATTTTTTAGCTCTTCAAGGGAATTGAATTTTATTTCTTCTCTGCATTTTTGTTTAAAAAAAACGTTAACGCGACTACCGTATATTTCTTGATTAAAGTCAAAAATGAAGACCTCTAGAAGAACTTTAAGCCCTCCAAGTGTAGGCCTTTTGCCAACATTACAGACGCCCTTATAGGTAATGTTATTTATCCTAATTAGAACGCTAAACACTCCTAGAACTGGACTAAGCTTTCGCCTAATGCTTATATTGGCTGTTGGAAAGCCAATCTTTCTGCCTTGTTTGTCGCCATGGGCAACACGACCGCTAATTGCAAAAGGCCTTCCTAGAAGTTTTTCTGCGGTTTGAAAATCCCCTGAGGAAAGTAGCTTTCTAATTGCAGAGCTACTAACTCGTTGATTATCAATACTCACAGCATCAACTGTTTCAACAGTAAACCCATAGTCAATTGCGTGCTCTTGAAGCATATTACAATCCCCTAGGCGATCTTTTCCAAAACGGAAGTCATCACCAACATAGCAATACTTAGCTTTAATTTTTTTAACGAGAACGTCTTCAATAAAGGAGTGAGCGCTTATTTGGGAAAAAGACTTGTTAAATCTTATTAATAGGTGTTTGTCTACACCCAACGACTTAAGATATAAGTGTTTATCCCTAAAGCTACTCAGTCTTGCTTTAGGACGGCCAAAAAAAGACTCAGGAGTGACAGAAAATGAAACCACAAGCGATGGCACGTTTAGATTTTTTGCCGTTGAGACTAGCTTTTTAATAATTTCTTGATGGCCTGCGTGGACGCCATCAAAATTGCCAATTGTTAGAGCACATCCAGACTGGTTTTTAAGATTGTGAAGGCCGCGAATTAGTTCCATGGTGCTATTTTACTCATAGCTTTAATGCTTATTAACTGAATCAAGCGCCAACAGTATTTTTTTAGTAGGGACTGGCAAGCCTAGAGATAGTCCTTTAACTCGATAATATCCATTAACGCCTCCTGGGGAGCTAACAACAACCGGCCTAACCCACAAATCGTAATGACTAAAGCTATGCCTAAAGCTAGAAAGTGAGCGTGTTATAGTGGCGCCTATATTGTGTTTTTTAACCATTGCGCTTATTTCAATATCATTGTCATTACACTCAACAAGGCTCCATAGCCCTCCCCAGATTCCCTTATTGGGTCTTTTTTCTAGGTAGACATCACCCTTTTCGTTCAGGAAGACTAAGAATGCAGCTGATTTTTCAGGTTTGATCGTTTTTATTTTTTTAGTCGGGAAGCGTTCTTGTTCGTTGCAAAGCCTAGCTTCACAACGCCTCGATATTGGACACTTTGTGCAGCGAGGCTTTCTTATGGTGCAAACAGTCGCACCTAAGTCCATAATTGCTTGAGTGTAGTTTGAATTTTGAACCTTAGGGGTGTGTTGCTTGGCAAGACCCCATAATTCTTTTATCACGCTACTAGAGCTATAATGGCCAGAAACCTTGTGATATCTAGCCAAGACTCTCTTAACATTGCCATCAAGAATTGGAAGAGGCTGGTTACAAGCTAATGACAAGATGGCACCAGCAGTTGATTCTCCAATTCCTGGAAGAGACAACAAGTCTGAGTAGTTAGTTGGAAAAACCCCACTATGCGTAGTTAAAATTATCTTAGAGCTTTTGTGCAGATTTCTTGCTCGGCTGTAGTATCCTAGCCCGGCCCATGACGCTAAAACGGCATCTTCATCCGCATTAGCAAGGGCGGCTATATCTGGAAATTTTGCTATAAAGTTATTAAAGTAATCTATGACAGTAGAAACCTGCGTCTGCTGAAGCATAATTTCTGACAACCAAACATGATAGATATTAGGGGGCTTAGATTGCCAAGGGAGGTTTTTTCTTCCGTTTTCTTGAAACCAATCTAACAGCTCTTCGGCAAGCGCTGTCACTTCTTCAAATTAAGAGGGTTAGATAAATCAACACCATCCATAAAAGGCTTGCTAATGTCTTCATTGGTTACTTGATATACGCATCCTATCCAGTTATTAATAATTGCATTAGCGCTGTCATGCCATGTGTTGTCAAGCTTGTCCGCAATCAGCTCTTCAGGAAAATTGTCGATCGATGCTTTTTTGGAGTCAAGCTTGGCACGGTATTCTTCTAGAATAGCTTGACTTTGTAACGACAGGTAATTGCTTGGAATTGGAGGATATTCAGAGCCATTATTTTCAAGATAAATAGCAACCTCTCTTTTGTACTCTTTGAGAAGGCTAATAGAGTCATATTCTGGATGCCCCTGAAAGAAAACAAGTCGAAAAAGATCTGGGCTAACCGCTAAATGAACGCCAATCTTGCTTTTGGCTAAAACCCTTATTCCAGCGTCTGAAAATTGCTCTTCAGAAATTTCATTAAAACGAGAGTGCGGAATATCAAATCGGGTGTTCACCCCTTTGACAAGAGGGTGGCTTCTATTAATCACTTTATGAGGAAAGACGCCCCAGTGTTTTGCGCCAATTGGTTGGCGCTTTTGGCCATATTTAAACTCTAAAACAGCATGCGTTGCTAGGCAAGAGCACAGCGTTGAGGTTACGTTTTCATAAGACCAATCAACAACCTCCTTAAGCTGGTCATAAAATGGGGCTAGCTGAAGGTCTGTAGCAGAAACATTGGCTCCACTAATAATAAGCGCATCCAACCCTTGAGATTTGATTTCATCGAAAGTTTTATAGTGCGTTTTTAAGTGCTCTGACGCTTTCGGGCCTCTTTTAATGCTAGTAAGAGAAAAAGGGTGCATATAAAACTGAGCAATCTGATTAGAATGGCCAACTAAACGAAAAAACTGTCGTTCAGTGGCCTCTAGAGCCGCATCTGGCATCATGTTTAAAAGACCAATATGAAGTTCTCTAATAGCCTGATGTTCAGCCCTACCTTTGGAAAGAATTGGTTCACCTTGATTTTTTAGACGTTCAAATGAGGGCAGTTTTGAGTGGGCTATTAATGGCATGTTATTTCAACGCGTTAGAGATTAGGTTAATAACGTCTATTGAAGAGTTACAATCATGAAGATCGTCGCTTTTAATTGTACAGCCGTATTTATCAGCGAGAGCTTTATATTTTATAAGCCTGTCTTCAATCAGCCTAGGGAATACCCAGCCCACAAAGGCGTCTGGATTAATTTGAGCGGCGTAACTTAGATTATTTTCTTTTAAGTAGGACTGAAGAGCCTTTTCAAAAAAGGTGGGATTGTAGTACATTGGCTTAGGACGCCTTTTAGCTCGATCAATAAGCCTACGCTCAGTTTCCTCGCTCGTTTTAATATAAACAATTAGAGTTTTTTCTGATAGAAGCTTATAAAGTTTGTCATCGTCCAGCTCGCAAAGGCTTCCCCCAGCGTCATTTATGAAGTGAGCGTAACCTTTTTCTTGAGATTGGTTAATAAACTGAGGCACCTCATACATGGCCTTTATTTCTGCTTCTAGAAAGAGGTTTTGACGGCGAACGAACTCATCTATTGGCAGGCCTCCCTGTTCAGGGTTTCCAATCTTACCAAGGAACGTAGAGATTGGCGATAAGTTGTCAAAGGTAACTTGACTATTTACACTTATAGAGTTGCTTTCTAAGAGCGGTCGAAGCCAAGAGTCTTTTTTCATTTTTTGAGCTACATTGTCAATAATCGAATCTTTTAGGTGAGTTGAGCCAATCCTATAGTCGCCCGAAAAATGGAACCACCCCCCTTCTGCTCCAATAATTTTTGCAAGACGCGTCTTGCCTACCCCCGACATTCCAAGCAATGTTAGGCGTTTATTTTTTTCATTTTTAAATTGGTTAGCAGAGGTAATCATATAACACCATCTTCCTTAAACATTGCGCGAATACCACGAATAGCTTGACGAATTCGATGTTCGTTTTCAATTAAGCATATTCGAACATATT